>JAAYUP010000419.1 GCA_012517635.1 Candidatus Atribacter alterifermentans | reverse complement strand
GGTTGGACATCGTGGCAATCTCATCCGGTTCATCTTTATTATTTTTTTCCTCGCCCCCTCACCCCCTCTCGCCCTCTCTCCCCCCTCAGCATTTAAGGGCGTGAGAATCTCATCCTTTTAAATATTTACGAAGAACAAAAACCTAAAAGATTAGATCCTCACACTTTCAAAAAGCGATGGTTCAGGTCGGCGTCATTTTTTTTATTCAATGCTTTATTTTCAAGATAGGAACTATTTGAATAAATAATCATCAGATACCAACGGTGGATTTTGGTTTTTATCTCATTTCCCTTCATCTCACAAAAATCATTTAAACCTATGTTTCTCCAATTCCACAGCTTCACCATAATTCAAGAATCAAGACATGACCCTCTGGATTCCCTCAGCGCTTTCTGCCAATACACCTCCTCGGCTTTATTCTCCCTTATTCTCTCAGAGCATGAAGATTCTATTTTTTATTATTTTTTTCCCCATAATCTCAATTCCACAAACTTATATTCACTCAAGAATCAAGACCCGAAATAAGACCTGGTCCCAGTTTATTATTAAATTATTTGTTATTTAATTTTTCATTTTTTTTATCGTAGGGGCAGACCTGTGTGTCTGCCCTAATGGGATTTGCCCAAATGTCTATCCATCAATGATAATACCCGTCATCACTCCAAGCAATTTCATATTGTTAAAATCCAATCGGGGGAAGATCACGGGGTCCACCGTCTTTTAAAACCGAAGAAAGACAAAAATACTTAGATTCCCGATTAAAAATTTCAGGAATGACATAGGGGGGAAATTTTGGGAATGACAGGCGGAAGGTTTTCGGGAATGACCGAATGGTCCCTCCAAGTTTTCATATTCATCTGGTGCCCCGCTGGGGCATGGGGGTCTATCCTTCAAAAACATATAGTATAATTAAACTATCAAAGAAAATACTTCACCCATCTCATGAGTAGAAAGCGTAATAATCTGGGCTCAGTTCGGGGGCTATCAGCGAAGGCGTAAGGTTTGGTAACAGCTTTGAGTATTTGCCGAAGAATTGGATACCCCCAGGATGTGGGCTCCCAAAAATAAATTCAAGAAAATAGGGGGGTAGTAGATATGACCCAAGAGATTCCAGCCAATATATCCCTGGGTTTAACCATGGGAGGGGTTGCAGGGGCACTGTTTTTAATTGCTAATCTTTGTGTGCTTTTACATCTTATTAATCAATTGGTTGCCCCAAAAACACAATGGAAATGGTTAGACAAAATGAGAAACAGCTGGCACTATGTGCATTATGCAGGAAATGCTGCTGCATTTATTGCAGCCTTAGTACATGGTATTTTAATGCTGCAGTATGCTACGGTATTTAACTGGGTACTTATAGCCGTGATGGCGTGGATGGTGTTTGCAGGTTTTACCATGAGGTTTACAAAGGCCCCCCAGTTTAAAAAGACGCTCAGGATGTTTCATGCAAAATGGTATTTGTTTGTAATTGTACTGGCACTGCTGATAATAGCTCATATTGCTTCGCTTGGATCTTTTCCGTATCCCTTAGGATAAATAAATCTGTGCCCAGGTCATAGATTTTTCATGTATGAGCTTCCCAGTTTTTAAAAAGATACAAAAAAGCAAATAATATATGCAGAGGTATTGATATGAGTAAACTTTTCACGCCGTTTAAGCTAAAGGGTCTCGAATTTAACAATCGGTTCATGATGTCGCCCATGTGTATGTATTCCGCCGGTGATGACGGCCATCCAACCGACTGGCACTTTGTCCACTATGGGACGAGGGCAATGGGGGGCGTAGGTCTTATCATGCAGGAGGCTACGGCCGTGGAAAGGCGCGGTAGGATTACTGACAATGACTTAGGGCTCTGGGATGACAGTCAGGTTGAGCCTCTGAAAAGAATTGTGGATTTTGTGCATTCAATAGGATGCAAAATGGGTGTTCATTTGGCCCAGGACAAAATCTAGGGGTCAGGTCTTGATTCTTGAATATTTAAACCTACTACTCCCCTCTTTAGATAATTTAGATCCCCCATTTTTTTATTTGGTGTGGCTCTCTCAACGGCTTTTCCTCTTTGGTGGTGGCTATATACTCACAGGTCATTTTATGGAATTCCTTGGGTTTTTTGGATGCAACATACAGGTAGCTATCTTCTGTGGCTAGTTTTGACATTATCTCGAGCTTAAGAGCGGGATTTTGTTTTATTTCTTCAGGTAGTGAGGAAGTATCAACACCTGTTGAATTTTTCTCTGGCTTATAATTCTTACACCCCCTTTCCAGATTTCTGAGTTTCTACCAGGCTTTGAAAATAAATGAGATTTTCTTCTTTAATTGTTGCAAAATGACATAGAAATGGGATTGATGACAAGTTATACCCTTTGAATTATTCCTCTATTAATTTTTGTCATCCTCTTAATTGGTCTCATCAATAAACCAGGTATTTCTTTCAAGCCTTTTAAACATAAATTTCTTTTCTTTATACCAAATTTTTAGATATCTATTGAATAACCGATGTTGCACTGTTTTTTGATTATTTGTGTTACATCATCGTCGGTTATTGACCTTTCTCAGATCGGTCTAGACTCTGGCCATTGTTCTCCTGGTTGATCAATTCACAACATCGGCTGATAGCTATATCTCGGTTGGGATGAAAAATCCTTATGTTACAGTCAGACTATAGATATGGTCTCCCTCACAATTGTCGAGGGAGTTTAACCTGATAAAATTTGGTACTTTGGTAACGAGTCTATCTTTGACCGGATTTTGAAAATAAATAGTAACTAATATAGATGATTTTCTAGCAATCAATACGACTTGAGCTTATTCTCAACATTCTCTCGGTATTTTTACAAGGTTTGAATAAGTTGATAGTTCTCTTCTTTCTCTTCAAAAAGAAGGTAACGGTTTATTCTTCTTATCATGATAAGATATATTCCGGTTGGGCTTTTAATTCCTACTTCTTGTGGCGTGATTACCACCCCTCAGATAAGCTAGACTATGTCTAATTGTTTGCGACAATAACCCCCGTCACTTTGTAAAATTTTACACTTTTAAAGCTAAATAAATACAAGGGTACTAACTTTTTAAATAATTTAATATATTATTTTATATTTATATATTTATCTAAAAATAAATAATTAAAAATAAACACTAATACCCCTGACAAAATCAAGCTTCGCTAGGGTTAGGATTGAGGCGGGGCTTACAAGTACAAACTCCAAAAAAGGACTTCGCCTTTTTTTATTTTTCCAATTTTTCTTGACAAAATTTAAAAATATATTAGAATATTCTAAATTGCTGATATCCATTGAAGGAGAAAGATTATGATAGACACTCGGGTTGATAGTGACGAAATAAGACGCTTAAGCTGGGTTCTTAAAGCCTTGTCCCACCCCACCCGGCTTCGCCTTTTGCTTAGAATTGGGGAAGAACCCCTATGTGTGCAAGAACTTCAAAAAGAAATTGGCCAAAGTCAAGCCAATATCTCTCAGCACCTCACTCTTTTGCGAGATCGGGGTTTGGTAGTGGGTGAAAGAAAAGGGAATACCACTTGTTATCGCCTGTCAAGTCCCAAAATAAGTAAATTCATTAACTTAGCTCTTACCCTATTGGGAGAAGAATTTTAGAAAAAAGAAAGAGGTGAAAAAAATGCCTTTGTACGAGTATCGATGTCAAGATTGCGGCAAAATCTATCAGGATCTCCTTCCCTTAAAGGAAAGGGATCAAGGGAATAAGTGCCCCTTTTGTGGTTCTCGAGCGGCAGTTAGACTCAACTCTACCTTTTCGGTAGGGGACAGAGCATCAGCTTCTTATTCGAGCTCGACCACCGGTAGGAGCGGGATTGGTTCTTGCAGCACCGGTATGTGCGGTTTAAACTAAACCCCTTATTTTTTAACCCCCCAAAGAAGAATTAACATTCCCACTGCCAAGCCGCTGGCAGTGGGAAACACCTTTTCTATCCCAGCATTTTGAGCAATAAACCCCATAAAGAGTGGGCCGACAGTTTGCCCTAATCGAAACACCATTCCGTTCAGAGACATAAAAACAGCCCGAGATTCGGCGGGAGCAAATTGGGCTAGCTGGGTATGGATAGTAGGAATACAGATTCCATGAGCCAGACCCAAAAGAAAAACCGGAATCAGAACAGTAGAAAGATAAGGAACCAGGGGAAATACCAAAAAAGCTAAGCCATAGATTAGGAAAGCCGCTTTAAACAGGTTGTCTTGGGAAACTAATCGGCTTAACCTTCCCAGTTGGGAAGAAACCAAAGCACTGGTAAGAGACATGCCAGACATTAATAAACCGGTTAACCAAGAAGGAGGGGCAAAAGACTGTTCCATTAGAATAGGTAAATAGGTAAGATAGGCTCCGTAGAGCATGATAAAATTTATCCCACTTGCGATAAGGATAGTGATAATCTCTTTCTGTTTCAAGCTTTGTCCAATTTGTTGTAAATATTGATTTAGATTCTTTTTGGCCTTAGGTTCCGGATTTTGCAGACGACCCCAAACGACTACTGCCAGAGGAAGAGCAAAAAGAGGTAAAAAGAAGGGGTAAAACCAACCCAGAGTGGCTAGAACCCCTCCCAAAGCCGGGTAACTGGCTGTTCCCAGATTCAAGACGCTAGCATTGTACCCCATAGCTTTTACTCTTTCTTCTCCTGAAAATAGGTCTCCGATTAAAGTGACGTTGAGCGAACCCAGGGAGGCTGCTCCTACTCCCTGGAAAAAACGCAGAATTAAAAGCAGATGAAAACTCCGAACCAAGCCACAGGCTCCACCAGCTATCCCAAAGATAAAAAGAGAGGGAACCAGAATTCTTTTTCTCCCCCACCGATCAGCCAACAACCCCAAAAGAGGAGTTAGAAAAATTCCGGGTAAAGTAAAGACGGCAACCAACCAGCCCACTTCCTGATGAGAGAGCCCAAACTGGTTTATTATCTTAGGAAAAGCTGGAGTAATACTGGATACTCCCAAAACCCCCATCAAGGTTATTCCAAAAACAATTTGCAGGTTGGGGTTTAAAAATAAACTTTTTGTTTTGTTCAGCGTTAACACCTCAACAGAGCCCTTTGTTGGTTTCGCATTATTTTAATGCATATAGTTTTACCCCGTAAACAGCAATAAGGGGACTTGCCCCCTTATAACCCCCTGAAAGGCAAAAATACTTGGATGCCCGATTAAAGATTTTGGGAATGACAGAGGGAATGCCGCTCCTGATTTGCGGGAAGAAAGCGTCATTGCTGCCTTGCAAAATGGTCACTTCTATTCTACCGAAGGCACAGACCTCTCAGTAAAAGTTTATCCCGACAAAATAGTGGCTTCCACCAGTGCGGAAGCCACTATCGAGTGGATTGTAAAGGGCGGAGCCAAAAGAAAAGTAACCTCAGGAATTAAACAGGATAGCTATTTTATTGAAGGAGACGAGGGCTACGTTCGGGTAGTGGTGACCAGAAATAGCGATAAAAAAAGGGTCTTGGGGCAACCAGTTTTCATCGAATAATTGTAACAAAAGACGACTTTGGTCCGCCCCTTCTGCCATTTATACTTTAGCTACCACAACCACTAGGGGTATCTTCAAGTTCCTCGGGGGCAATTTGAGCGGACCAAGTGAGGCTTTTACCAGCTGCTGGGCAAATTTGCCAATGATCTTTTTTTTCTTGCTTTAATTACACCGAAAGAGCCTTTGCCATAGCCCGTCAACATTGGCTCAATATCTCTTACCTTGGCTAAGTTATGGAAGATGGTTTGAGTGAAACTAAAATTCTTATTTCCCTCATTATAAATTTTCATGGTTTCAACCTTTTTACTTTACAGCCCTGAAATGAGCATTTCGCTTCCGACGATGATAGCAGCAAGCGATAAAAGAAGAAGGCCGAGGGATTTCCATTTGTTCAGTTCTTCTGCCTCCTCCAAAGTTTCGGCCACCTCACCCGTGGGCTTGATATCAAGCCCTCTTCTACCTAACCAAAAAAGATAGACAACAGATAGAACAAACCCCAGGAGCAAAAGCCCGCCATCAATCCTCGTAAGTTGTCCATTAAAGCCCAATACATATAGGAGAAATACAGCCAGAATGGGTACGATGAGAACCTGTTTTGGAACCTGCTCAAACTTCATCGGAGCAAATAAGGCTGTTATCCCAAATGCCAAGGCGATGGCAACCATAGCAGCTCCAACAATGGAGCCCAAAGCAATCCCAGCTATACCTTCAGCAGCCCCAACTGCGCCAACGACAAGATTTTCCGGGTCGAAGCCAATAAAGATAACGCTCACTAGAAAAGCGGAAATGCCAAAACCCAAGGATGTCCCAACCACCCCTTTGACCAATTTCTCCGCAAAGTAAATAACCAGTCCCAGCCCAACAATAAATAACGCTATAGATATGATTGTATTCATTATTTACCCTCCTCTAACTACTTATAAATAGTTTATTTTTCTTCTATAACTTCTGCTACTAACTCCCGAATTTTATCCTTACCCCCACTTAAAGCTTTTTTCCCTTTGGCGGTTGCCCGATAATACTTTCTGATTTTACCGTTTACCTTTCTCTCTTCTAAAGTAAGGTAGCCCCCATTAAGAAGCCGATGTAAAATTGGATAAATAGTACCAGGGCTTATATGGTATCCATGGCGTTCGAGTTCCCGTATTAATTGCGCACCAAAGACTGGCTCTTTAGCAGCGTGATAAAGAATGTGAATTTTTATAAAGCCCAGAAAGAGATCTTTAATCATTTTTACCCCTTGGGCGATATCGAAATACGATATCGTTTTACGATATCATAAGTATTTATATTCATTCTGTCAATCCCTTTTTAGTTCCTTGTCAACTGGTGGCAAATTTGAAACAAGGTCAGCCTTATAATAATCGGGTAAGAGGTAGATAATTAATTTATCTACCGTCCTCCCACACCACTGTATGTACCGTTTGGTATACGGCGGTTCAACAGAATTGATGTTTGAGATTGTACACTTCCAGAATTGAAGTTAGACCCATTTCCTTAAGGTGTTTATTAGTCAGGGTCAAATGCTGAGGAGGTCAAATCTTTCATTTTGACAAATCTAATAGCCTTTGTTCCATTTGCTCAATGAGATGGAAGCGGTTTCCCATCAACCCAAATGCAGTGACTCAGACACCATATATTTCGCTACTCTCCCTCAAGCCCCCCAGGGAAGAGCTCTGATCCTTGTCGCTTAGAAAGATGCCCTGGCCGCTGTTGCCACGGCTCATGACGTGATACCATGCTCCCGAGTATTCTATTCTCAATGGCCGTGTCATGTTTTTTTGTATGCCTTACTAAACAGAATCTGTCAAATCTAACGATTTGACCCCTTATCCCCATGTTGCTCCTTAAAAAAATAGTATTGAGCCTGTACAAGATGATGAAGCCCATGGAAAAGGTCAAAACCGTCAGCGAAATCAGGCGTATGTTCTACTGGGCTATGATGAAGGAATTATCCGGCTCCTCGCCAGCTGTGATGCAACTGCCATTGCGGACACTATAGAGAACTACCAGCACAAGTAGTCTGCTGCCTCTGTCCAGATTCAGATGTTCCCCCGGCGGACAATTTCTGTTCCAGCCAGAGTACCATTCCCTTTCCTGGCAAATAATCACGGACAAATAACATCTTCGACTGCATCGTTCTCAATTCCCACGCTCTTGTAGCATGTAGCCTAAAGTACACCTTTGGCTCTTGCCGGGTTCGTGCGTTTGTCGTAGTAGCTGCATAACGTCACTTGCATCCTCGGCATTTTGAACGTATACTATCTCCTCAGAAGATGACTGTTTTCTGCGGCCTGATTCCATTTTGGAGGAAAGGCAGGCAGCATTCTCTTCAAAGGAGGAGATAATAATGAAAAAGACTAGGCCGTGCGTACGTGTGCGCCTTGCTCTGCCCTTTGTCGTTCTGTGTGCATTGATTTTCGCCGCGGCGCCCGCGTGGGCGGACGAGTCGGCTGGCCTTGTGCCCTCCGGGGCATTTGAGGGAGGCAAGGCATGGCGAAGTTCTGTCGGCGGATACGCAGTGCTCTCGCTCAAGGGCAGCTGGCATGGGATGGGACGGCAGTACGGTGGTCTCCTTTCGTCGCAGCTTCAGGAATTCTACGGAGCGATCAAGGCTGATCTCGAGGCGCGCGGCCTCAGGCCCGAGCACCTCGAGGAGGTGCGGGAGATATTCGATACGTATTCCGATCCGATGAAGGAGCTTCTGCGGGGCATGTCGGAGACTTCCGGGCTCAGCCTTGAGGAGCATATCCTTTTTGAGACTTCCTTCTATATTTTGCCGGACCTTGTCATCGAACAGTCGAAGAAGGCGCCGTCGTGCAGCGGTATCGCGGTGGCCGCCCCGAGGACCGCCGACGGTAAGCTGTATTTCGCGCGCAACTGGGACATGACGCAGACTGCGATGCGCCCCTATCTGAAATACCTCGCGCTCGTGACCTTCAACCCCGACGACGGATCGCTCGCCTTCGCCAACATCAGGCCCATCGGCCAGGTTTATGTGGAGACCGGTATCAACGAGAAGGGTATTCTCATCGAGGTGAACAACGGCTCAGGCTCGGACCCGACAGAGAACCCGGACGGCACATTCGTCCCTGTCGAACTCTTCAGTCTCCTGAACGAATGTTCGGCCTTCGATGAAGTGATTTCGAGGCTGACGGCGGACAAGCTCGACGCTTAGTACCTGGTGCAGGTCGCGGATGCCGAAAGGGCGGTGTCCGTGGAAAAACCGACCTTCGACACTCACATCGTGGAGTTGAAAGACGGCGAACTCTATGCGCTCAACAATTTTGTCCAGCCCATACCGCCTGCGTGGAAGGGTAGGATCAACGAGATTCCGGCGGGCTATCGCGACGACCGCCAGCCCGCCCTGAACGCGATCTTTGCCAGCGATGAGTGGAATGGCCATGTCACGCTTGAATCGGTAAAGGCCATGATGGAAAAGACGATCGACAAGGGCGGGCCCGTTGTCGAAGGCACCTTCGGCACGGTCATCCAGGTGATCGCCGTCCCTGCGGATTCCGTGGTGCTGTTCCGGGCATGGGGCTATTCAGACTGGGCCCAGGTGAATCTGACCGATCTGTTCAGGAGGTGAGTCCTGTGCGCTTGAAAAAGGATGCCGGGCGAGGGGCCCTTGCAGTGGCGGTTTTGGCTCTGGCGCTCTGAGCGGGCATGCCGGCGCAGATTCCCGCTCAGGATAATGCTATCCCTTTAGATGCGTTTTCGTTCCCGAAAGAGGGCGATTTCAGTGGTCTGGGCTGGAGTCAGGCATTCTTTGCGGTGCACGACTTTTTCTCGCGCACCTATGCCCTCGGTGACTGGAAGAAAATTCCCTGGGACCTGATGGCTGCCTATTACGGGCAGAAGATTGTGGCTGCCGAAGCCAGTGGCGACAACGGATACCCACCGGATCGCGATGGTGGAGTACCTCAAATTTTAGGGTCAGGTCTTGATTCTTGAATTTTTGGGGAATTGGATAAACATTCTTGCCACCTGAGAGCACCAGATGAAGATGAAAACTATCGCATTCTACCCTGTCATCTTTTGTATTTCATGTTTTTATCTTACTTCATAGACTGTTATCATGTTGCAGTAACCCGGATAGTTCATGTAAAATTAATAGCAACCAGAATGTAAGTAATGAATATTAACCATGAAAATCAAAAAACTTTTGCAAAAAGCCATTTCCAATCCAGAAAATATACGTTTTACTGAAGTAATTTGTTTGGCTGAAGCCTTTGGTTTTAAGTTATCGAGAGTGAAAGGAAGTCATCATATTTTTATCCATTACCAAATAAAAGAACTATTAAACTTTCAAAATGTCAGTGGTATGGCGAAACCGTATCAAGTGAAACAACTTTTAAAAATTGTTGAGAAATATAATCTCCGTTTGGGGGAAAACGAATAATGGACTACCATGTGAATATTTTTTGGAGCGAGGAGGATCAGGGCTACATTGCAGATATTCCTGACCTAAAAGGATGTTCGGCTTTTGGTCTTACACCAGAGGAAGCTCTCCATGAAGTTCAAATTGCTAAAAAAGCCTGGATTGAAGCTGCTCTTTCTGAAGATTTACCTATCCCTCCCCCTCGCTATCGACCGATTATTTACCAGGTGAGCAGTTAATATCCTGTGGGGTCAGGTCTTGATTCTTGAATTTTAGACCTACTACTTCCCTCTTTTCATAATAAGTATATGGGTGTCTATGATTTAAGTTATTCAATCACTACACCCAAGACGCTTTCATGCGCAGCCGTTTTGGGGAGTGATTTTTTTTGAAAAGTCTTCATAGATTTCGACTAAGATTTTAATAACAAACTATTAACACGTGCGTTTACATAAATTAAGTCCATATAATTAGTAAATTGAAAGAGCCATTTTCAAAAACCTTGGTTAGAATGAAGTTGTCAAATAAAACACTCAAAACCGGAGGGATTTTGAAAATGGCTCAATATCAGATTACCGTAAATTCAAAATTTTGGCATCACCTTTTTCAAAAAAACACCAAAGACTTGAGACTTGCCCCCCTTATTGCGGTTTATCCAGAGAATTCAAACGAAAGGTTACAAGTCCTTGACAAATAAGAAAAATAAGAAAAATGGATTAGTATATTGGATGTGAGCGAAATCGAAAGCTATAAAATAGAATAGTGAGCGACGCGGGGCTGAGCAGCCAGGAAGCTCGTCGGGCTCATAACCCGGAGGTCGTCGGTTCAAATCTAGCCCCCCGCTACCAACAAATATAAAAGAGGTGGTTAATACCGTTGCTTTTTTTATCAAACTTACAGTCCAAAGAAAGAGTTTAGGCCGAAAAGGCGGAAGAGGCGGTAACTAACCCGGGGATACCGGATACGAGAAAAGTCAACCGTAAAATCTCAACAATTTCTGCCTCGGTAGCGCCCAATGACCTTGCCCTTTGAGAAAGAGCTTTCACCCCTTCAGGATGACCCAAAGCCGTATCAAGAGCCAACTGGACCAAAACTTTTGTTTTTTGGTCTAACACTCCCTCTCCCTGGGCTTTATCTATAACCTTGATTACCAGATCGAAGAATTCTGGGTCACGTTCTTTGAGTGTTCCCATAAAACTTGGAAGTTGATTCATACTATCTACCTCCTAAGTTAATTTTTTCCATGAAGCAAAAAATGCACCCCCAAAAGATCAACCTACTTCCATCCGATCAAAAGCGCGGGCACCTAAAATCAACATAACCACTGCGAAAGAGAATATCACTACCAAATCGAGCCAAAGCGGAATAAAAGAGGGAGTACCGGTTAAACAAGCTCGTATTCCATCAACACCATAAGTTAGAGGGTTTATAAACTGGAGTTGGTAAAGAACTGGTACCCCTTCCAGTTGCCGAATGGGAATCATAGCTCCGGATAGAAAGAAAATTGGCATTTGAATCAAGTTTACCAAGCCCATAAACCCTTCAGTATCCTCAAAAACGCCTCCCAAAGTCAAGCCAAACCCTACAAAAGTAGCAAAGGTCAACACCATAAATACCAGTGCCATAAAAAAGCCACCGATACTGGAAAGTTGAAAACCAAAATTAACGCCAAATATTAAAGCCACTCCTAGGGTGACCAGGGCTTGAAGTAAGGCAGTAGTCATAGCGCCTAAACTCCGGCCAATCATAAGAGAAAGTCTACTTACCGGTGCCACCATCACTTCCTTGAGAAAACCAAAGTCTTTATCCC
>JAAYUP010000418.1 GCA_012517635.1 Candidatus Atribacter alterifermentans | reverse complement strand
TGCGTTGGAGTAATAACCCTTTCGTTCGAAACCTGCTTTATAGCCATCGGAAGAAATTGTTTACGAAATGGCAGGATGTACTTGGTGAAGGTAATTATTTGGTATCTGGAACTTTTCAGCAAAATCTTTTAACCAACATGTTTTTTTTCATACCAAAAGCAACATCAAAATTTGAGAAAGATCCTTATGCCCTGGGCCAATCATTTCAAAAATCAAGCATCCCTTTTTGGAGAACACTGGGCAAGTTGATCGTTGAGACACCAACTGAGAACATTACTGCTTTATTTCCAATGGAAGGTTTGGAATATATTCAAGAAGCGCGAAACAGAGGGAAAGGTGTAATTTTACTTTCGTTTCACGGGAATCCACACCCAGGTGGATTCTTACCACTGGCGAAAGTATTAAAAGTCGAAGGAATTCCAACGATTAGTTACCTAATCCCTATACGGCAAAGTGGTCTGCATGACAGTGTAGGAGAAATTACAGAATTAGAAGCTTCTTCCTTGAACGCGGAAATAGCTCTTTACGGACAAAAAATCCTTCAGCAAGGAGGTGTGGTGAACTTTGCGAGTGATACCAATGATCACTCTGGAAAAACGTATAATGTTGCCATTGGCAATAGGAATTACCAGATCAAGGGAGGATTCGCTGAAATGGCTTTAAATACTGGCGCATCAATCGTCCCGTTTAACAGGTATTGTCTTGAGGATGGTAGAATCAAAATGGAGTTTTTTCCCCCTATGGAAATTGGTGAAGGAACAAGGGAAGAAATAGTAGAAAGGTTAGTACGCGAATATGGGGCATTCATAGAAAACTGCTGGCGCACCCATTCGGATGGGATCAGTTGGGCGAGGATAAATCGGCACCTGGAGCAAAAACATGAAAATTAAGGTTGCTAAGCAACATGGCAGATAAAAGGCTTCCAAATCTATTCATCCTTGGTGCAGCCAAAGCTGGCACAACCACCTTATATGACACTCTAAAAAAATACCACCAGGCGTATTTCCCTGTACAAAAGGAACCAGCTTTTTTCTGTGATGACGATTATTATCAAAACGGAATCGAGTGGTATCTGTCAACCTTTTATTCAAAGGCTGGTAATTTTCAGGTTCGAGGTGATGCCACTCCCCGCTATTTATTCTGGGGGGAAAAGGTGATTCCAAGGTTGAAATTACTTTACGATCAGGACCAACCAAAAATGATCGTGATTTTTCGAGATCCAGCAAAATTAATCTATTCTTATTATTGGCAAAATGTTCGAGAGGGAAGGGAGACCCTTGGTTTTTCAGAAGCGCTGGCAGCAGAAAAGGATCGCGATCAAAAATTTGCTGAACAGATTTATTACCATGGCAAATTTACTTACTCCTATTCCCGCTTAGCTGCTTATGCTTCACAACTCAAAACTTACCTGGATAATTTTCCGAAACAAAATTTTCTATTTCTCTTAACAGATGATTTTACTGATTTTCAAAAACTTACCAGAACGCTTGAACAATTTCTGAACCTTGACCACATGGAATGGAAAAAACCAGTTACCAGCAATTTAGCCCGTTTACCACGTAATCGTGCTATTCACAAATGGTTGGTTCAGCGGTCGAAGTTTAAAGATTTGCTAAAACCTATCATCGGTTATTCATTACGCCATAAGATTAAACAGGCTGCCATAAACATGAATCTTAAACCACTTGATCCACCTGTGCCAGATCCCGCGATCATGCTCATGCTCAGAAAACATTATCAGCATGAAGTGCAACAATTAGAAGAGATGATCGAACGCGACCTATCTTCCTGGTATCCAAAATAATAGACCATGGCCAATAATCAGAACGAATTACCGAACACCTTTATTGTTGGAGCGGCAAAAGCAGGCACAACAACGCTATATGATCTACTGAAACAACATCCTGAAATATTTTTTTCGTTTGATAAAGAGCCGATGTTTTTTAGCAGAGATGATTATTTTTCCAGGGGATTGGATTGGTACCGAAACACTTATTTTAGACGAAGTATAAATTTTCCAATACGGGGTGAAGCCTCACCGCATTATCTTTACTGGGCAGAAAAAGTATCACCTCGAATCAAAACGGTTTTTCAAGACCAGCCGATTAAATTGATAATTATCCTGCGAAACCCGATACAAAGGGCGTATTCCTGGTATTGGAATATGGTGAATGAAGGTAGAGAAAACCTGTCATTTTATGAAGCTTTGTTAGCAGAGGACGTCCGACTGAAGTCGAGTTGGGATAAGCTGGCTGAAGCTGGTTCAATGCAATACGGCTATATCAAGGGCGGTAATTATTCCAATCAGATAAAGTGCTTCTTGAAAGATTTTCCATCTGATTCA
>JAAYUP010000417.1 GCA_012517635.1 Candidatus Atribacter alterifermentans | reverse complement strand
CAACCATTTTAGAACACCCTCAACAGTATGACAATTTTTATTCTGCTTGGCCGGATATCAAAGATTACATTATTAATACTATTAAAAAAGGTTCTCCTTGTACGATTTGGTGGTTAGATAGTTCTTTGGAGCATGCGTCAGTTTTAATGAATGATGTACTCAAGCCAAATTTACAAGAAAATATTAAAAGCACCATAAAAATTGAATTGGCAATGTTAGACCCAAATTGGTTAGAAATAGAGAAAATAAATCCTTCTTGGATATCTTTGGCTAAATCGAACTATGAAAGTTTGCAAGTCTTCTTGGATGTATTTAAAGAAGAAATTCGTAATCATGATTGGTCAATTGATTTATCGCTTTATCGTTATATACCAAATTTTCAAGGGATCTTGATTAATGCTGAGCATCTTTTTGTAAGTTCTTGTGCTTGGAAAAACGGTTTATTAAACGATGATAGTATTTATGAGCTCTATCATTTTACTGATCATTTTGGAGGGAAAGAGAAAATTGATCAATATAAAAGCTGGTTTGAGCATTGTCGAAAGGAGAACCAAAATATTGTTCAACCGAAACCATCGAGTCAAGGAGTGACTTTTTACATCACCAGTGAGGGTGAAAAAAAGTAAATAAATTCTTATTTAGGAATTTAACCAATCCAAGCTTTTAATACTGCACAAAAAGTTGTTTATTAACTAGATGATCAGTATTAGCTAATTCTAAAGATAAAGAATAGTTGAAGTATTGAGTCGAGAAAAAGGTTTGATTTTTTAGACTTCTATTAGAAATATTTATCATATTTACTTTTTAAGTGCGCCAGTAACTTTAAAACTGATATATTAATAAGAATAAAAGAAGAAACAGGATTGGATAGCAAAACTAAAATATACTTTGGTTTAAAAACTTATATAAAAATAGGGGTATAGTTTTGAATTATTTTTCTATCGTTCTTCAGACAACTGGCATCATAGTTTTTACTTTTGGTTTGATAATATGGAACCGTAAATCATTACTCAGCCGCAATTTAGCCCTACTATCCTTTGCTTTAGCTCTTTGGTCGATTACTGATAGCTTTTTATATGTCAGTCCTTCCCTAAAGCACAAAATCTATTGGGCAGTTATTGGATATCCTGGTTCTCAATTTTCCCCAGTCTTACTATTCATTTTTTTCTTTAATTTTACTAGTTTGGAAAAATTACTCACTCGAAAAAGAATTATTCTTCTCTGTATATTACCGGTAATTTCGGTGGCTATGGCTGCAACTAACAATTGGCATCATTGGCTTTGGGCTAGTTTAAAAGAAACAGAAGGATGGTTTGGATCAGGAACATTATTCGTTCACGGACTATGGTTTTGGGTAGAAGTAATTTATAGTTATACTTTAATTGGTGTTGGGGTATTCCTTTATCTCCGTTTTCTAATAAAGTCTTCGAAAGAACTTTCTTTAAAAGCTCGTCAAATTCTGACACTATCTATTTTCCCATTCTTTGGACATTTCTTGTATCTCTTTTATCCCCAGGTTTTTTCTGGATGTGATTTGACTCCCTTAATATTTGGTACTGTGGTCTTAATTTTTATCTGGTTTTCCTTCCGCTATCAATATATCGATCTGGTTCCAATTGCTCGAGCAACCTTGATTGATAATCTTGAAGTCGGATTTTTATTTCTTGATATTTTCAATCGAATCGTTGATATAAATCTAAAAGCAAAAAATTTTTTAAATCTCCCAAATTCAATTATCGGAAAATCAGCTGAAAATTTCATTCCTATTTGGTCGAAGTTGGAAAAAATATCCAATGATCCAATGATTGTTGACTTCTTGGGGGATAATAAAAACCATATTTACCTCAGCGTTTACGGTTCTCCGGTTATAGATAAAAACGGAAGTTATATCGGAAAGGTTATGGTTTTCAATGAAATAACTGAACAGCTGATGATCAAGGAGGAGTGGTTAAAGACTGAACAAGAAAAGTCTCTCATCCTTCAAGCGATGAACGATATGGTTGCTTATTATAACAGTCCAGACCTCACCATCAGTTGGGCAAATCCCGCAGCAGCTGTTTCAGTCAATCGGAAATTGGATGAAATTACCGGGCTTCATTGCTATGAAATCTGGCATCAAAGGTCAGAACCTTGTGAGGATTGTCCAGTTTTGAAAACTTTTACCACTGGTGAAAAGCAAACTATTGAAAAAGAAACTCCGGATGCTCGTACCTTTGAGCTCCATTCTTATCCAGTTTTCGATAAACAGGACAAGATTTTAGGAGTTGTGGAAATAGGCTATGATATTACAACACGGAAAAATTTTGAAAAAAGGATGAAATACTTCAGTTTTCATGATGCCTTAACTGGTCTCTATAATAGGGCTTATTTTGAGGAAGAGCTCAAAAGGCTTTTCGAAAGCAGAGAAACTCAAATTGGGATACTCCTTGCTGATGTAAATGGCTTGAAATTGGTTAACGATGCCTTCGGACATCAAATGGGAGATCTCTTATTGAAACGAGTTGCTGACATATTGAGGCTGGCTTGCAGGAAAGAAGATTTGATTGCTCGATGGGGTGGGGATGAATTTATTGTTCTTCTCACTAATGTCTATATAGAAAATTTAAAAGAATTGGAAAAAAGGATCCAGGAAGCATGTTTAAAAGATAATAACGAACCGGTTCCTCTGAGTATTTCGGTTGGATATACACTCAAAGAAAAAAGAAGAACCATAGAAGAGCTTTTAAAAATCACTGAAGAAAGAATGTACCGGAAAAAGTTGGATGAAGGTCCGCTCAACCGCCAAAAAATTCTTAATTATTTAGAGAAGGTCCTGGAAAAAATCTCCAGAGAAAATGGGAAGCAAATCGAGGATCTAACTAGTTTATCCAATGCTTTTGCGCAAGAGCTCGGTTTAACCGACCATGAACAAGATCAATTAAATCTATTAGTACGCTTTCATGACTTAGGGAAAATAACCATTTCTCAAGATATAATTAATAAAACTACCGAGCTAACTCCCGAAGAATGGGAGAGCATAAAGAAACATTCTGAAATTGGGTATCGGATTGCCAATTCATCTCCTGAATTAGCTCCAATAGCTGAAGCGATTCTTGCCCATCATGAGCGTTGGAATGGTCAGGGTTATCCCCAAAACCTCGAAGGTGAAAAAATACCCTTATTGGCTCGAATTCTTTCCATAGTTGAAGCCTACGATGTGATGCTGAGGGGTAGTTCGTATAAAGCTCCGATGATCGAAATACAGGCTTGCAGAGAAATCCAAAATCAAGCGGGAAAACAGTTTGACCCTCGCTTGGTAAAGGTTTTTCTTGAGTTAATTTATCAAGCAAATTTAAAGAAAATGGCTGAGTAGGCATCAAATAATTTTAAACTACTCATTAAGATTAAAAGTTCTTCATTATTAAGAGAGAGTAAAGGAGGGGTGTAATTTATTTTTCTCAAGTCGATAGAGAAGAAAATGCGCTAATTCAAATACTTCGATCCAAGAAAATCCAGTTTGATTAGCCAAACGACTTAATTCTTCTCTGATAATTCGATGAGCGATTGGCGGACCAGACTCTTGGATAAGATAAGGCCATTCTAAGATCGCGACCCGAAACCGGGTCACTCGATAAGCTTCCTGTAAGGCTTTGAGTCGATTATCTGTTTCATGAAAAACTAAACCCATAAAAACCAGATCGAAGGATTCATCAGGAAATGGAAGTGCTTCTGCCAATCCTTCCATAAATTGAACCTGAGGTGTCAGTTCCTTGGCAAGAGGAATAAACGCAGGATTGGCATCGATTCCAACTGTTTCAAAACCATGCTGATAAAAAGCTTCGGCGAAAACACCACTTCCAGTTCCAATATCTAAAATACGGTGAAAAAAAGCTCCTTCAGTGGCAATGCTAACCACCCGATTCAGTTCAAGGCGCTCCAGTCGTTCAGGGTTGCGTAGACGCTTAATATCTCCTTGAAATCGGCGTTCATGCATTATTAATTCCCCCAATTTTGATGATTCTAACAGTAGTTTTCCTAATGATTCTAACTGAATGATCCAATATCTTCAAATGACGGGTTAATTCTAAAAAGAAGGTTTGTACTCATGCCTTTAAAGGCATCGGATTACAATAAAAATAAAGATCAAACCCTCATCTTCCTACGGGTTTCCCTATTTATTTCTATCCTGTAAACTACAACAGGATAGCAGCCTACGGCGTAAGATGAAAAAAATTGTAAAAGACAAAAACTGAGAGGATAGACCACTTGAGTTTTCATCCTCATCTGGTGCTGCGAAAGCAGCAT
>JAAYUP010000416.1 GCA_012517635.1 Candidatus Atribacter alterifermentans | reverse complement strand
CGGAATTGGCATGTTCTTAATTGGGAAAACGATGAGCAAATTGCAAAGAAAAAAGGAGTTGATAAACGCGGTGCCAAAAGCGATGAAGCATACGTACGAGAAGTTCTGGAAGAACTGGCTAATAGTAGAAATATAGTCGTCATTAACGATGAAGCTCATCATGCCTGGCGTGTACCAGCTGAGTCGAAGGTGAGAGGATTAAAAAAAGAGGAAATCGAAGAAGCTACCAAATGGATCGGTGGGCTCGATCGAATCCATCGAACGCGTGGAATCCTTAGATGTTATGATTTCTCTGCAACCCCTTTTGCCCCTTCGGGAAAAAAGAGCTCTGAAGAAGCATTATTTAGTTGGATTGTAAGCGACTTTGGATTAAACGATGCCATCGAATCAGGATTAGTCAAAACACCACAGGTGGTGGTTCGAGATGATGCAACTATCGATATAAAAACTTTCAAATCGAAACTCTATCACATCTATGAACATGTTAAAGATGACCTTAACCGTAAGGCTGAAGAGTATGAGGACCTCCCCGATTTGATCATTAATGCCTATTACCTTTTAGGAAAAGACTGGCTCGAAACCAAGAAAATCTGGGAAGAAAACAGATTTCCCACTCCACCTGTGATGATCTCGGTTGCCAACCGAGTTGAGACTGCATCTCGTTTAAAATACATGTTTGATCACAAAATGGTACTCATTGACGAGTTGTGTGTTCCAGAAAAAACTGTTCATATTGATTCTAAGGTTCTCGAAATGGCTGAATCACAGGAAGAAGCGGTGATTTCGGAAATCAATATTGAGGAAGAAAATGACGTAGCCACTCCAAAACGATCTAAAAAGGAAGAAGCAGAGCTTCTTCGACTAAAAATTGATACCGTCGGAAAAATTGGAAAACCTGGTGAACAGATTCAGAATATAATCTCAGTAGGAATGTTATCCGAGGGTTGGGATGCCAAAACTGTAACTCACATTATGGGATTACGAGCATTCTCAAGTCAATTGCTCTGCGAACAGGTTATCGGAAGAGGATTAAGAAGAACTTCTTACGAAGTAAACCGCGATACCGGGTTGTTCGAAGCTGAATATGTCAATATTTTCGGGGTACCCTTCACCTATCTTCCTCATGAAGGAGGAGAATCAACTCCTCCGCCACCACCAACTCCCAAGATACCAATTGAACCAGATCCAGATAAAAAGGAATATGAAATCATTTGGCCAAATATAATTCGCATTGAACATACCTACCGACCATCTCTATCTTTGGATTTAAACAAAGTTAAGTGTTTAGAATTGAATGCATTTGACACCCCTACTCTTGCCGAAATGGCTCCGATCGTGGATGGAAACCCTGACATTACCAAAATCTCAAGGATCAACATTGAAGAATTAGGTCGAACGATGCGAATGCAGAGGATTGTTTTTTCAACGGCTCGAGACGTCTATGCTCAAATGCAACCTAACTGGAAAGGAAATAAGGAATATTTACTCGCTCAACTCATCCATCTTGTTGAAGGCTTCCTCTCTTCTAACAAAATCGATATTACCCCTCCCCTCTTTTATCAGG
>JAAYUP010000415.1 GCA_012517635.1 Candidatus Atribacter alterifermentans | reverse complement strand
TTCCGACCGAACCCTCAAGGAGAGTGAATTGACTCTGGAGAGTGCCACACTCAATTACCAGAAGGCTCTCTATGACTATATCCTTTCCAAGGCACAGCTCTATAGGGTGGCTGGGAAGAAGATTCTTGTTGAGGAACTGTAAGTGCTTTTCAAGAATAAAAAAGAAGAGTAATTAAGTCACCATCAAGAATCGAAATTAAATTATGTGTTGCATTGGAGTTTGAAAGATGTTTAAAAACGAATTGAATAAACCGATTATTATAGTCGAAGAGCTCACTAAAATTTATAAGATGGATTCCTTAGAATTGAAAGCCCTTTCGAATGTTTCTTTTAATGTTTATCCTGGAGAGTTTGTATCAGTTATGGGTCCTTCTGGTTCAGGAAAATCAACTTTGATGAATCTTTTAGGATGCCTTGATACACCAACCAGTGGTCGTTATTTTCTTGATCAACAAGATGTGTCAAAACTGAAAGACAATACACTGGCAGCCTTTCGAAACAAAAAAATTGGTTTTGTATTTCAAAACTTTAATTTACTTCCAAAATTAGATGCTTTCCAAAATGTGGAATTACCATTAATTTATGCTGGTGTTTCGAGAGCTGAACGAAATGAAATAGTTAAAAAATTATTAAAAAAAGTGGGTTTAGAAGATCGAATCCACCATCGACCTAACCAACTCTCTGGCGGACAAACCCAACGGGTTGCTATTGCTCGTGCTTTGGTTAACAATCCCTCTATTATACTTGCCGATGAACCAACCGGGAATCTTGACACTCACTCAGGCGAAGAAATCATGCAAATTTTTCAAACCCTTAATGATGAAGGGATAACTATAATTTTAGTTACCCATGAACACGATATATCACTTCACACTAAAAGAATTATCCATTTTCGCGATGGTCAATTAGTAGGAGATGAAAAAATAAAGAATCCAGTTCGAGCCGAGGATATTCTTCAGGATTTTGCAAAACAAAAAGAAAAACAGGAACTTGAAGAAATTCAGCTATCTCCAAAAAAATAAACGAGAATAGGTCCCCTTATCTTTTTAAGAAGAAACTCTTATGCCACTTTCGCAGCACCAGTTGAGGATGAAAATAGTCACCCCCTCACACACGCCTCTCCCACCAGGGGAGAGGGAAAAAATATTGCTTCTTCTACAGAGAGGCGAGGAAAAAAGAACTCGTTCCTTCTCCCTTGATGGGAGAAAGTCAGGATGAGGGTGAGAATTCAGAATAAGATTCCCGTTGGTTTCTATAAATGAGATTCCTATAAAAACATACCTGTATTTTCAGGATAGAATAACTTAGTATTTATTTACTTTTAGGAGGTGTGAAAAAAAATGTTTAATCATTATCAACAAAGAAAGCAAATGAACTCTGTTTGTTTAGGAAGTATTCTTTTTTTAGGGCTGTTATTACTGCTTAATTTAGGAGTTTTTGCAGAAGAAATAAATAATCCCCCACTTCCCCTTTCTGAAGCAGTCAAAATTGCATTAGAAAACGGAAATGAAATGAAAATAGCACAATATGAATTACAGCAAAGTGAATTAAATTACAAAAAAACCAAAGCGGATTTACTTTTAGCACCTTCCGTTTTAAGTGAGCTTTCTAATCAAACCGCACTTTTAGTTGCACAACGAAATTATGAAATTACTCGTTCCAATCAAATCCAAATCGTAGAAGAAGCTTATTATAATATTCTTAAACTCCAAAGATCATTAGTTTTAGCTCAAGAAAATATTAATCGTTCTCAGAAACAATTGGACAATGTTAAAGCGAAATATTCGTTAGGAATGGTTGCTCAAATTGATGTGATTTCGGCAGAATATGAATTATCAAAAGCCCAATCCGATCGTTTGAATGTGGAAAATAATTTACAAATAGCTAAAATGAAGTTTAACCAGCTTTTAGGAAAAGATTTAAATAACCCTGTAGAATTGGCAAGCGAATTGGTTTTTAACCCATCAAATATTGATTTGAAGGAAAGCGTTGATTATGCTTTGAAAAACCG
>JAAYUP010000414.1 GCA_012517635.1 Candidatus Atribacter alterifermentans | reverse complement strand
GCCCCCCTCGGCGTCTTTCGCCAATATTCCCTCCCTCGCCCCCTCAGCCTTTATCGTACCCGATTCATGGAGCGACATGCCATGGCATGTCGAATCTTGGATTTTCATCCTCATCTGGTGCTGCTAGGCAGCATGACGGTCTATCCCTATTCTTTTCCAACTATGCACAATGTGCCGATTTAATCATGTATAAAAGTATAAATGGGTTAAAATAATAGCATTTTTGACCTAATCTTAAAAAATTGATAAAATTCTATATCAATGAGGGGTTTTGAATAAGAACGGATAGCAAAATAATGAAATCAGAAAATAAAAAAAATATCCAAATAGCTTGCAATTTCATTGAAGAATAAATTAAAAATATCTCTATCCTGGAGAATGTCACTCAATGAGTAGCATTAAGCAAAGATGTTTTTTTATTTTATTATTTCATCAAGGTATTGCTATTCCAAGCAAGTATTATTAAATTTTTAAGAATAAAAAATCCCTTTCAAAAAGAATGTCTGATTTGTAAATCCGAAAATATAAAACGACTCAAAACAACAATTTAACTCAAACATCCTATTTATAGTTGTGTTGTTTTGAACAAAAGGGAGATAGAACATGAAAATCTTGTTAGTCAATCCATCCTCACCAGGTATTTATAATTCCGTTGGTCTTAAACTTCCCCCACTTGGATTAGGATACTTAGCTTCGGTTTTACAAAAAAACCACCATCAAGTTAAAATCCTTGATTTACAGGTTGAAAAAAAGTCCAGATTAGAAAAAGAATTGGTAAACTGCGATTTAGTGGGGATTACCTGTGAGAGCAATAAAATTTTTAAAGCACTCGATGTCGCAACAAGAGCCAAACAAAAGGGTTGCATAACCGTTATGGGAGGTTATCATGCCACTTTCAGAGACAAAGAAATCCTTTCTTTGGGAATGGTTGATTATATCGTTAAGGGAGAAGGAGAATATACTTTTTCCCGCTTAGTGCAAAATCTCGAGGAAAATAAAGATATAAGCAACCTCCCAGGTGTATCCTACCGGAAGGACAATGTCATATATGAAGCATCTATCCCCCAACCACCTGAGAATTTAGACATTATTCCTTTCCCTTCAAGAGAACTCCTTCCTTTAGGAAAATATTGGATGACCCAAATTGAGGGAGAACCGTTAATGAATATCATAACCAGCCGAGGGTGTCCATTTGCTTGTTCTTTTTGCGCATCCTCCAATTTTGCTGGAACCCGCTGGAGAACCCGTTCCATCGATAATATTATGGCGGAATTAGAGCAACTTTATTACGATTATGGATACCGTGGCTTTGCCTTCATGGATGACAATTTTACTTTGCAGCCTGAACGTGTTGAGCTCATGGCGGAAAAAATCCAAAAAAATCGGATGAATATTAAATGGTGGTGCTTTTCACGTGTGGACACCATCATGAATAATGTTTCTCTCATTAAAAAAATGGCCTCAGCCGGCCTGAAAATGGTCTTTTTAGGTCTGGAAAGTGCCGATCCTCAATCACTGAAGGATTATGGGAAAAAATTTACGACTGAGATTTCAGAAAAAGCCATTAAAGTCCTTCATTCTAACGGAATTAAGGTTCTTGGTTCGTTTATTCTTGGAAACATCCACGATACTCAAGAAACTATCAAGAAAACCATTGAATATGCCAAGAAGTTGAATATTGATATCGCTCAATTCTCAGCGCTTACTCCCTTTCCCGGAACGAAGTTTTTTCAAAAAATGCTTCAAGAAAACCGCATTTTTACTTGGGATTGGAAACTTTTTGATGGCGCTCATTCAGTCATCCTTGGTGATTATCTCAAACCTCGTGAAATCCAAAAAATGATTCTTTCAGCTTACATTGATTTTTATCGTCAAGGAAAACAAATTTCCAATGTTTGGGGTTTTATCCGGAAGTTTGTGAATACCCATGCTCCTTTCATAAATATTTACAAAGAATCCTACTATCAACGTAGGAGAATGCCCTTTTTAAATGAGAAATAAAGTACCATTCAATAACAAAGAACCTTTTCATATTGAAAACCAAATAATTGAATTGGTTCAGGGTTTATTTTCTTGTTTTCACTCAGTTTCTACCTAATAAAAAAATATTTTTTACTGATAATGTATAATGAGGAAAGACATCCATGACGAACAATGTATCAGAAGAGAATAAAAATCGCATATACAGAAATGAATCTCCCCATTTCGCAAAGGGGGCTGGGGGATTTGAATTTATTCCTGCTCCGTCATTGCGGGGAACGTCCTATGCAACGTGGCAATCTCATTCCTAAAAACAGTGAGCCGTGAGTCGAAAAAAAGAAAAAGTAATTAATGATAAAAACGACAATATGGTGTTTTCCCCTTAAGGGTTTGAGGATCTCATCCTAAAAAATATTTTTAAAATAAAAACAAGAAAAGGATGAGATCCTCACGGCTTCAGGAAGCGAAGCCTCAGGATGACGGCATTTTTAAATTTGTCATTCTGAGGAGTCCGGTGTTCTTACCGGACGACGTGAGAATCTCATCTTTTTATTCATTTTTCTGTATGATTCTCTCAGAATATCGAGGAAAAAACCAAAAACACCCTCCCCGTTCGTACAATTCCCCTCCACGGAGGGGAATTGTTGAATTCATTCCCCCATTGAGGGGAGATTCAAGGGGATGTGCCTTCATTTTTTTGTTTCATCATTTTTCACTTATTCCGGTATTTTCAAAATAGTAAGCCAAATATTTATTTTTCAGGAGGGATGAATTTGAACTCAAGAGAAAGAGTAATGTGTTCGCTTAATAAAAAAGTTCCCGATCGTATCCCTATAGACTTGGGTACAACCAATTGCACAACCTTAACCAAAAAAGCTTATGAAAACTTAAAAAAGTTTTTAGGAATTGAAAAAGAAACTCGTTTTATGATGGAAAATTTCCAGATTGTTTTTGTAGATGAGGAAGTTCTTCAGATTTTAAACATTGATACTCGCGGTATTCATCCTCAACCAGTTTTCCAAAAAGAGATTATCGATGATACTTCCTACCGAAATGAATTTGGAATCACCTTCCGTATGCCTCAAGAAGGTCTTTATTATGACATGGTTCAACATCCTTTAGCAGGAAAAAGCTTGGAGGAAATTAAAGAATACCCATGGCCAAATCCAGAAAAAAGTATGGACCTGAAAGGTTTAAGAGAAAATGCCAAAAAATTACACGATAAAGGGGAATTTTGCCTGGTTGGCGACATGATTGATACGGGAATTTTTGAGCCGTGTTGGTATATACGAGGGTTCGAAAACTATCTTATGGATTTAGTAATAGACCCTGATTTAGCTACAACCTTATTGGAAGGGATGTATCATTATCAATTACAAAGGTACTCACTTTTCTTGCAGGAAGTCGGCGAATATCTCGATGTCATTTTTGTTGGGGATGATTTAGCAACCGCCGAGAACGTCATTATGAATCCACAAACCTATCGTAATTTAATTAAGCCTTACCATAAAGAATATTTTAAAAACCTCAAAAAATTAGCTCCTAAAGCCAAGCTTCTTTATCATTCTTGCGGTAGTATTCTTAACTTTATCCCAGATTTAATTGAAATTGGAGTCGATATTCTCAACCCAGTTCAAGTTTCTGCCCAAGGGATGGATACAAAAGTATTGAAGGATAAGTTTGGAAAAGAACTCTCATTTTGGGGAGCAATTGATACAACTCATGTTTTGCCCAACGGAACAACTGAAGATGTAAAAAAAGAGGTTCAAAAAAGAGTTCAAGATCTCGGTCCTGAGGGGTATATCCTTGCTGCAGTTCATGATATTCAACCGGATGTATCACCAGAAAACATTGTCACTATGTATACCGAAGCTAAAAAAATTCCAATAAGTAAATAATACAAATACTTTCTAATTTAGTAATAAGAATATCAATACAATTGTGGTCTATCCTGAAAAAACACGGGCATGATAAATCAAGCCCCTACAAAATAATTTAAAATGTAGGGGCGCAATTTATTGCGCCCGATTAATGTAGCGACATGCCATGGCATG
>JAAYUP010000413.1 GCA_012517635.1 Candidatus Atribacter alterifermentans | reverse complement strand
TCTAAAACCGTTTTAGAAAAAGGTTTGGATGCTGGTACAGCTTTTGAAATTCTCTCGATAGATATTGCTGATATTGATGTTGGAGAAAACATTGGAGCCCGTTTACAAACTGACCAAGCTGAAGCCGATAAGAGAGTTGCTCAAGCCAAAGCCGAGGAAAGGAGAGCCATGGCTATTGCCAAAGAACAGGAGATGTTAGCTTATACCCAGGAAATGAGGGCAAAGGTGGTTGAAGCGGAAGCTGAAGTTCCCAAAGCATTAGCCCAATCCCTTCGAGAAGGAAAAATGGGGTTTATGGACTATTATTCTCTTCAAAACTTACAAGCTGACACCAAGATGAGAGAAAAACTGGGGAAAAAGGAGGAAAAGGAGAAACATGACTGATTGGAGTTATGAAAATGAAAATTCTTTCGTTGATGATTTGAGAAGCGATTCATTTGAACAAGTCATTGAGGAAAATTTTGATTCCTTTTACCTTTTTCATGAGGTATTTTCAAAGCCAGCTTGCTATCGAATGAATCCACTGCTGGCTTTATATCCTTGGAAACCCCAGACATTGAGAATGTTTTATAAGTAGTCAAATGGAATCTTTAGAGTGATTTGGAATTAAAATAAGGATATGTTTTAAAAAGATCCTCATATCAATTTAAATCAATGAGGATCTTTTTAATTGTTTAATTAACCTTAAAGAAGTAAGGAAGGAATTTCACAAAGAAATAGGACAAAATCAAAGGTGGGATGGAAAGAAGGATAACCGATGCGCAAATTTGTCCCCAAGGGACTTCCATGCCAACCACCGCAAAAGCAGCTGAAGCAACCGGCATAGTCACTGCACGTTGAGAAGTAATGACAAAGGCTAGGAAGAATTCATTCCACAAAAGAATAAAGATAAAGATACACATACCCAAGATGCTGGGAATTGCTAAAGGTAAAGCTATGCGAGAAAAGACTTGAAATTGGGTACATCCTTCTAAGTGAGCAGCTTCCTCGCATTCAACGGGCACCTGCTTGAAACATTCAATTGTTAACCAAATCATGGTGCTTATTGCAATAGTGAGATAAGTAAAAATAACTGCTGGTATGCTATCTAGAAGCCTTAACCGCATCCAAATCAAGAAAAAAGGGAGGGCAACCGCGACCGGAGGCATGAATCTTAAAGACAGGATAAAAAAGCGAAGATCGGCACTTCTTTTAAACTTTATCCGAGCAAAAATGTATCCAACGGGAACCCCAAAAATAAAACCCAAGAGAAGCGATATGGGAACTATGATAAGACTGTTACGGAGACCGTGCATAAGAGTTGGCATTTGAAGAACTCTTTTATAGTTGTCCATTACTGGAGTGAAGATAAACTTGGGGGGATAACTAATAATATCAACTCTTGACTTAAACGAAGACAAAAACATCCAAAGAATTGGTGCTAAAGCAATGAGAAGAACCAGAATAATGATGATTTTGTAAAAAATGTCCCTTCCATAATTTAATCGTGCCATCTGACTAACCCCCTCCATACGATAGTGATCAAAACAATGGTGATCACTAGCATAACAATTGACATTGAAGAGGCGTAAGAGACCCGACCTGCTGAACCAATTCCCTGCCAATAAGCATACATATCCAAAGTTTCGGTCGCAACACCAGGACCGCCTGCGGTCAGCACAAATATGAAATCAAAAGAACGAAGGGATTCCATCATTTTAATAAAAAAGATTGAGAGAAAGGGCGGAATAATCACTGGGAAGATAATGAAACGATAGAGCTGCCACCTTTTGGCTCCATCGAGTGAGCCAGCTTCGACAATTTCCTTGGGAATATCCTGTAAAAGAATAATGGTTAAAGCCGCAATCAAAAAAGACCACTGCCAGATATCGATAGCTGCAACTGAGTAAAGAGCATAGGAAGGGTTTTCTAAGAAACCAATAGGACCAATTCTCATAAAACTTAAAAAGTAATTTATAATTCCAATCGATGATGAATACATCAACCGCCACATGTAAGCTGCTCCCACCCGAGGAAGAAGGGCAGGAATGATAAAGATAAAGAGACAAATGGTTCTAAAGCTACCTTTAGCATTATCATTGATCAGGGGAGCTAACAATCCAGCACCAAAAAAAACCGAAAATCCAATAGTAATAACCGACCAAAGCAAGGAAATACGGAGAGAATTGAGAAAACGCGCATCAGTGAAGAGTTGTATATAATTTTTCAATCCGACAAATCGAATCGGGCGG
>JAAYUP010000412.1 GCA_012517635.1 Candidatus Atribacter alterifermentans | reverse complement strand
TGAGAATCAGTATTTTTCTATTCTAGTCACAGAGGCAGAGACTGGTAGCGGGAATTTTTAGTCTTCCGCCATTTCCTTGAAACGGTAAACCCCGTGGTCCGTGTAAAAATATGCAACTCTAGATAATGGTTCAAAAATGTTATTGTAATTCTTCAGAACACAACCTTTTGGTTTACCAAAGACAAGTCCTTCCATCGAAGCAATGAGATGGTATGGTCTATTGTTTTTTTCGACATTCGAAATCAAAAATGGTCTAAAACCAAAAGGTGTATTTTTAATGAGCAATATATAGCTTTCATAGTAATGAATATATTCAAAACCTGAATTGTATTTGTCTTTTAGAATAATCCTTGATTTGTAAACACTTTCTTGATCGTGTTTTTGTTGTTCAGGTACGTTAAGAACAAAACCATCCTTGCAGATAAGGTAATCTCCACTTAGAAATGAACATTTGACATCTTCAAAAGGTGCCATCCCAAAGTAGTTACTGATATAATGATCAAGGTAATATGCGTGTGACCCATCAAGGAAACATCCTCGAGAATTTAGAGAGGCTTTGGAAATGTCTCCTTTGTGTGGCAGCTTAATCATATTGTTTTCTTTGATACCTTTTGTTGTTATGTAATGAACAATAAGTTTTGATCCATCATACTGAACTAGTCGTCTTTCAATAAGAAAGAAAGCAGATTTGATAGCAAATGTTTTTTTAAACACAACCTTACCATTTATGTCATAACAGATTATCGTTTTGTCGTCATTGGTCACGCAGGCAAAATTGCCTTCATTGAGTTCAAAATTTGCGAATTTTGTCCCTTCTGTTAGAAAAGTAATGGTTGATTGCGGGAATTTGTCGAACCTATTTTCAAAAGGCTCTTTGTTTTGGAGGATGGTAATATAGTTTTGTCCTTCATTTTGCGTCAGAAATAAATAATCTACCAATCTGTCCCCTGAGTAGCTGGCTTGAATTATGATTTTGTGTTCTATTAGTTTTCCAGGTAGCTCAATTTCTTTTTCAATCTTGCTTAAATCCTGGTCTTTATATATTAAAATTTTCTCCCCAGATGAATAAATTGGATGGTAGTTTTCGTTTGCACTAATAGATGCAATGGAACTGCTCTTGTAAGATTCAAGCCCGCCAACATATTTCTGGCCGTAGACAGGTTGAAATCCGTCCATGTGCCAACTTTCAACAAATTCTTCTTTTGGCTGTATAGAATCCCACCATCGAAGCGCTTTTTCAATTTGTGGAGCAAAAGGTGGCAAAAACAAAATGATTACCAATATTGCGATTGTTATTATTTTACCAGCAATTCTAATAAAAACTGGTTCACCATATGGTTCTGGAAAGTCCTCTTTTTCAAGTTCTTTTGCATCCGGTATTTTTGTTTCTTTGTCTTCCATTTCCCCATCCATCGCGCCACCTCAAAGGGCAATATACAACAATCCATATTTTATAACAACAAGCAGGAGGTTGATTTTGAGTCATCTTTCCTGATATTTATAGTCCGT
>JAAYUP010000411.1 GCA_012517635.1 Candidatus Atribacter alterifermentans | reverse complement strand
TTTGAGTACTCGGTTGATTTCATTGAACACTTTTTGGGGCTCTTCCCATTCGTGGAGTGATCCACTACTAAAAACAGCATCAAACTTTTCGTCTTCAAAGGGCATACTCAAAGCGTTTCCCAACACATAAGTAACTCTTTGATTCAGCCCATACTCTTGAGCATTTTTTTCCGCAAGCTGAATCATATCGGGGCTTACATCGAGAGCGATCAGTTGGCTATTTGAAGTCTTTTTGAGCCACTCTAAACCTAAATACCCTGGCCCAGGACCAACTTCTAAGGCTAAACCTTTATCAATTCCAGATTTGATGATTTGAGATGTTTCCATCCAACCTTTATCTCGCAGCCGTTTCATCATTTGGTCATAAACAGTTACGTTGAATTCCCCTTGAATTCCCTGGTTGGTTTCCACAACTCTCGGTTTAGTCAATTTAGAATTCCCTCCTTTTTTGTCAACCAAATTTTACCCAATTGCCTAACGACATTTTGATTCTCAAAAAAATAATTACATATACCTTTTTTAGAATAGACCGTCATGCCAATTTCGTGACACCAGTTGAGGATGAAAATCCAAACTCGACATGCCATGGCATGAAGCTACATTAAAAATTCTTTGTATGTGTCAAATAATGTTCGCAATTTACTCTTAATAAACACCGGAGACTCTTTTTAAACACAGAGATGATCTTACTTGAATGAAAAGTCATCTCTCTTCGAAAAATGACTCGATTGATCCACCTCTTCTTCTAGCAAAATGAAAGATAAAAATAAGAAAAGAATAGGACCTTTCTATTTGGCCAATTTTTTCTGTTGTTTTAGTGAAGAGCTATTCATGAGTCGTCGGGCTGTGGATCTATGGTAGGAAAGATCCCTACGACTCGGGTTCGGCGACGAATCTCTTTATGAATCCGCTCGAGTGAGTTGGTCGAGGAGGTCTTTGGTGATTTCACAAGACTTACCTAGCAGAGAGGGATTCAATTCCTAAGCTTTGAGCAAGACGTTCCGTTTTTCGAGTGGAAACGCCATTGATGAAGGCTTCCTGAACCACCTCAAGGAGAGCTTGCTCAGAACGTTTCCTTTCGGGCACAAAGAAGGGAATAGAGCCTCCTTTTCTCAATTCTGGAACCAGAAGATAGATCGTACCTAATCGAGTATTAAATCGTCTGACTCTCGTTCCAGAGAAATTGGTGGTTCGGGTGGGACAGTGTTCTCCTTTTTGAGCTCCAACTTTATTTTCAGCTTCCAGTTTCATGAGCTCATTCGTTAGCCATTCTAACATGGCATAGAGAGGATCAGATTTGAGTCAGGAATTCAAGGAGCATTTTTTGAAAGATATGGTGTATGATTCTTATAAGCCATCGGATATTCCTCCTCAATGAAGTTTTGTGTTATGTGTAACCTTCATTTTGGAGTCTCCGGTGGCTTTTTTCAAGGTGCGAAATTGCAAAGTTAAGTATACATTATCTCATATAAATATTTAGAATTAAATAATAAAATTTAATTAATTCTTTTTAATTTATAATTAATATGATAATATTTTATAATTCATCGATTTTCATTATAATAGAATTTATATTAAAAAAGTGGGGTATATTTAATGGAAAGGACGGCAGTTTTTATCGACGGTGGTTACTTAAGAAATATAATATTAAAACTCAATAAAAATTTACAGATCGACTATGGTAAATTAGCTGAATGGATGTCTAAAGATAGTTATTTATTAAGAACTTATTATTATGACTGTCTCCCCTATCAATCAAATCCCCCAACTCCTGATGAAAGAAAAAGAATGTCAAGAATGCAATCATTTCTAAAGAAAATTGAACAATTACAAGATTTTACAATAAGACATGGAACTATAGTAAAGAGAGGCAATGGCTACGAACAAAAGGGTGTAGATGTCCAATTAAGTATCGACTTAACGCTATTATCAAGCAAAAGCAAGATTACCCAAGCATGTATATTAACTGGAGATAGTGATTTTGTTCCGGCAATTTGTGTCGCAAAGAATGAAGGAGTAAAAATAATATTATTTCATGGCCCAAAAGAAACATATCACCGTGATTTGTGGAATAATGCCGATCGCAGGATAGAAATATCTAGTAGTATTCTAAATAAAATGAAATTATAAAAAAGAAACCCGGCATCGTGATCCAGGGTGGTTTATTCAAGGCTAGCCTTGAGACCCTCTGGGCAACGCCGGGGATCATTGTCTTAGAAAACCTAAGGTTTTTTCGTAAATAAATTTTATATACTCACTTCATATTTGTCAAGTAATCGAATTGAATCATCTAAATTCTTTATGTACTCTCATCATTGCCTCATCTAAAAATTTTGATATATCGCATTCTATCTTTGATTTCTTTTTTGAAATATTAAAGATAATAAAAGCTTCTTTTTAAAAAATCATAAGTAAAAGAGATTTATATAAATTCTTCAATCCTTAAATTAAATATGGATTTATACTTGCTAGTATCTTTCATCCCTAAATTCTATTTTGTCAATTGAGAAAATCCATACTGAATAAATAGAAAATTGTAATTTAACTTTTTTAATTATTCACGCAAATTCTTTGTAAATTTTCTTTTTAAATTTTCCATATAACTAAAAAACCGTCCTATGATTTTTAAAGGATGAAAAATTCATGTCAGAACTAATTCATACCAAAAATTATGTTGCCTCTATTAATTCTGATCTCTACTGGATTGAAAGATCCATTGAAAAACCACACTCCCCCAGGATACTGATTTCATAAAGGTCATTCACCGGCTTGCCAATGCAGGCTATTTATCAGCACAGGCTATAAATGATCTTACCAATTAAATTATTGGGGAGAAATAAAAAAATTCCCCCCATTCTTTATTTATGGGGGGAGAAAAATCTATAAAGCCACCTTCGGCCGAATGCGCAATCTCTGCCAAGGGCGATGGAGGATTTCAACGAGAATCAAACATTAAAGCTTTATTAATTTAAATCCATACAGCAGAATAAAATTATTGCTGGTACAAATACTAATCAGAAGGTAAAACTACGGGTTGTTTAGATTTAAATCACCTTCTCTTCCATTTTTTAATTTATAGTCTCAGTGCTTTAAAACTTCTCCTCTAATACCTTCGCTTTCTCTAACATCGTTTTTTGGATCCCGATTTCCTTTTGATACACCACCCATGCCGCTCCCTCAGCTTCAGAGACTGGAACATCATCGCATCCCGCTTCATCCATTTCTGGATGAGGAGCTGGATAAGGTTAAATGTTTTATTATAAAGATCGATAATCTTCTTTTATAATTTCCTCTAAAATGAGTAAGAGACTTTGATTTTAAATTGATATGTCGTGCAATGAAACATTCCATACTCTTTTTTCATATATTTCAATCAAACCAAACTTATCTTCCCACCGGCAAAGGTTTGAATGACTTTTTTCATTTCAAGGGATAAGAGGACTTTGTAAAAACGACCGGAATCCCAGCCAGTTTTGGTGAGGAGTTCATCGAGATAACTCCCAGAAATGTCAAGGAGATTGAGGAGTTCTTTTTCATCTTCATCCAGATCAGGAAGCCCTGGCCTACCCTTCATCTTCGATGGGGGTGAAGACAAAAATCCCAATTCCTCAACAATATCAGCAACACTGTGGACTAATCGGGCTCCTTGATTGATGAGTTGATGCGTTCCTTCACTCTGGGATGAAAAAATTGACCCCGGCACAGCCATCACCTCTCTGCCCTGTTCCAGAGCAAAGTTAACAGTAATCAGAGCCCCACTTTTAGCGGGAGCTTCCACGACAACGACTGCTAAGGAGAGACCACTGATGAGTCGATTCCGAACCGGGAAACTTTCTTTTTGTGGTCCAAAACCAGGGACAAATTCACTGATTAAAGCTCCTTTTTGGTAAAGAATCCGCTCGGCTAATCCTCGGTTTGACCCGGGGTAAACAATGTCGACTCCGGTCCCTAAAACGGCAACGGTTTTTCCTCCTCCTTCCAGAGCACCCCAGTGGGCTTCGCCATCAATCCCAAGAGCCAAACCACTTACCACCACCCAACCCTCTTCAGCCAGAGAACGAGCCAAATAACGGGCGGCTTTTTTTCCATAAGGGGTGGCATGTCTAGTCCCAACCAGAGCAATCCATTTTTTAGAAGAACGAAAATCAAAATCCCCTCGTTGGTAAAGAATATAAGGTGGATAGGTTATATCTCTCAATAATGTGGGATATCGTTCATCAGAAATGGGGAGGATTTGGATTCCCTGTTTGAGGATTTTCTGGAAAACCTTTTCCGGTTGAAGTGACAATTTAACCGGAAGGATTTCCTCAACAATTTTTTCTCCAAGACACTGAGAGAGGTCTTTTGGTGATGCATGCCAGGCATCATGGGCTGTTCCAAAGGTTTCGATTATCTTCTGAAAACGTACTGGACCAATGCCTGGTAAATGATTAAAAGCCACCCAGTAAGGAAGATCTTTCATTTTTAAAACTCCAGGTATTTACGGTCAAGAGTCCGATACTGAATGGCTTCGGCAACGTGCTCAACATCGATTTTTTCTGAGTGATCAAGGTCGGCGATGGTCCGAGCCACTTTTAAAATTCGATGATAAGCTCGAGCGCTCAATGCCAGGGTTTCAATGGACTTTTCAAGAAGATCGTGAGCTTCTCGGCTACAAATACAAAACTTTTTAATATGTCGGACTTTCATCTCCCCATTGAGGTGAATCCCCTCTTTCTGATACCTTTCCTGCTGGAGAAGCCGGGTTTGTTCCACCCGTTTTCTCACCGTTTCTGAGTTTTCTTCAACGGCATTGGAGGACAGGTCGGAAAAATCTAGTCGGGGAATTTCAACTTGGAGGTCCATCCGATCTAAAAAAGGACCGGATAATCGGCTCCGATAGCGGATGATTTGGGAGGTAGAACAGGTGCAGGTTTTCTTAGAATCACCTAAAAAACCACAAGGACAGGGATTACATGAAGCGACCAGAGTGAATTTTGCCGGATAGGTGGTGGTCATACTGGCACGAGATATAGTTATCTTCCCTTCCTCAAGGGGTTCTCGAAGAGCTTCCAAAACATTTCTTTTAAATTCAAGGACTTCATCAAGAAAAAGTACACCATGATGGGAAAGGCTAATTTCTCCAGGTCGTGGCCATTGACCACCACCTATCAAAGCTATATCGGAAATAGTGTGATGTGGCGATCGGAAGGGGCGACTGGTAACTAAGGGCTGGTCAGTGGATATCAATCCGGCAACACTATGTATTTTGGTTACCTCTATTGCTTCATCTAATGATAAAAGAGGTAATAATCCGGGCAGTCTTTTGGATAACATGGTCTTTCCTGAACCGGGTGGTCCGACAAAAAGAAGGTGATGACCACCAGCAGCTGAAATTTCTAAGGCTCTTTTCCCATGGCGCTGTCCTTTTACTTCTGACAAATCTTCTTCATGATTGCTATAGATAAATAAACTCTGAGGATCGATGGTGGTGGGAATTAGTGATTGATTCCCATTGAGAAAATCTGATAAATGATTGATGTCTCGAAATCCGTAGACTTCCACTTTTCCAGCAATGGCGCCTTCTCGAGCATTGGCACTCGCTACAAACAAACGATAAGTATTGGCTTCTTTGGAAAGCGCGTGAGCAATCGGCAGAATCCCGTGTACCGGTCGTATTTCACCAGAAAGTGATAACTCACCAACCACAATGGTTCGGTCGGAATTAAAATGTGTCTGACCCGTGGCAGCTAAGATTCCCAGAGCAATGGCTAAATCAAAATCACTACCAGTTTTTCGAAGCGATGCCGGTGCCAGGTTGACAGTGACCCGGCGGGCGGGAAACGTAAAACCACTATTTTTCAAAGCACTGCGGACTCGCTCTCGTGCCTCCTGGACAGCTGTATCAGGAAGACCAACAATATTAAAGGATGGCATACCT
>JAAYUP010000410.1 GCA_012517635.1 Candidatus Atribacter alterifermentans | reverse complement strand
TCACACTTCACGGTTTACGGTATTTTCAGGATAGGATAGAAGGTATTGTATTATTAAATAGGGAGGAGTTTCAGTATGCGTAAATTCAAGGTCCGGGTCAATGGTGAAGAGTTTGAAGTTGAAGTATCTGAAATAAACGAGTCCCGGGAAGATGGCAAGATACAAGTCGAAAAGATAAAAAGAATTCCTCGTGAAATTGTTACGAAAAATGGCCCCATGCAAGTGACAACCGTCCTTAGGGCTCCTATGCCCGGAAGAGTCTTGTCGGTACAAGTAAAAAAGGGTGAACGAGTTACAGGAGGTCAAGTCGTATTAATTTTAGAAGCAATGAAAATGGAAAATGAAATTCAAATTGAAAATGAAGGAATTGTTACCCAAATTTTCGTTGAAGAGAACGACACTGTAGATACCGGCGATCCATTATTGGAATGTGAGGAAAACCCGAGGGACATCGCATGAAAAATTATAAACTCCTTCTCTTCATTGCAATAATATGTGCTCTCTTTGGGGCACTGATAGTGTTGCCTTCACGATTGAAAAATGAATCAGTTATGAAAGAAATCGAAGTTGTTTGTGATTGGCAGGATATTGAAGTCATATCGCTCCGTTTGGGAAAACCAGTTGAGGAAATCTTGGACGAATTGAAACAAGTTGGCGTGAGTGCTATTGGTGTTAGCGATTATGATTTAAAAAATCTTCAGCAGCTGGGAAAGGTGTTACCGGTAGTTGTTAATCATGATTATCCCTTGAATCTTCGTTATTTTTATGTGTCTAATACATTGTTAAAAGAAACTATCGTTCATCAACTTAGCATTTTAGGTCGAATTCCAGTGGAGATCTCTCCAAATATCATTGGCTTAAATATTACTTATGAAGAAGAGGATAAGATTGGTTTAGGATGGGATTATAATCTGGTTAAGCTTTTAAAATCAAAAGGATTCCGGATCGTGCTCCGTCCAAGAAATTGGCAAGGTATTTCTCCAGAAACCCTCAAAGCAATTCTTTCCGATCCAATTTTTGATCAAGGCGATGGTTTAATATTCTTTGGTGACCAAGTGCTGGGAAATGGAAATTCAGAATCTTTGAAAGAAATGGCTCATTTTCTTGAAATGAAAAAGTTATTCTGGGGATATACCGAATTTGTAGGACAAAAAGGGGAAGCGATTCTTGCTCGCCTTGTTCCGAGTCAAACAATACGAGTCCACAGTATTCCTCCGGATGAGATTAAAAACTATACGCCTCTTGAGGCTCGAGAAAGGTTTCTCCGAGCAGTGAAAGAGCGGTCAATTCGTCTTCTTTATGTCCGATTTTTTACTGAACCAGAGGTGAATCTCTGGGGGAAAAATTATTCTTACCTCACTGGGTTATTTTCTGATATTGTGTCGAGTGGATTCACTCGCGGAACGGTTCATCCCCTCACCCCTTTTGAACCTCCATTGACTACTTTAGTTTTATTTTCAATTTCAGTAGCAATAACTTTCGCATTGCTCTATAGCTACTTTTTACCAGGAAAATGGATAATTCTCATTATAAGTTTATTTGTATTATTGGGAACCCTTTTCCAAGATCAAATGTTGAATCTCAGGATCATTGGTGCTCTTTCTGGAATAACTTATCCAAGTTTGGCAATTTTTTTCTTAATTGATGGATTTCGGTCCCAAAAAAATCTGTTACTTTCCATACTTATTGCTTTTGGTATCATATTTGCTGGTGGTCTTATCGTTTCTTGTGGTCTTTATCATTGGCTTTATGTACTTCGGATTGAGCAGTATTCTGGAGTAAAAACCTCGTTTGTCATTCCTATTTTCTTAGTTATTCTTTACCTTTTTAGATCAGGTTATTTCAATCGAAGTATTCGTTCGGTCGTTTTAGGAACCTTAAAACGATATGAATTTGTTATTCTAATGATTCTTGCTGGGGGCTTTGTGGTTTATTTGACCCGTTCAGGCAACTTTCCATTACTCCCAGCCGGAATGTTAGAAAGCAAAATGAGGCTTTGGTTGGAAAGGTTGCTCTTTATGAGGCCACGAACCAAGGAATTTATGATTGGTTACCCGGCTTTATGGCTTCTTCTTTCTTTTCGCCGTTTTCATTATCAACCTCTTTTTAAGATTGTGCTTTGGCTTGGAGTAACAATTGGTTTTATCACCTTCTTTAATTCTTTTTGCCATATTCATACCCCATTTCTTTTCATCCTTCTCCGATTTTTTAATGCATTTATACTGAGCTTAGTGGTATTCGTTATTTATTATCTAATTATACGAATCGCCTATTGGATATGGAAATGGTTGGGTCAATTTGGAGAAAATAATGTTCATAAAAAAAGTACAAATATATAAACCGCTTTAACATGAAAGATACTCAAAAAAAAATATTTTTACTCGGTTATTATGGTTTTGGGAATTGGGGAGACGAGCTTTCTCTTCAATCAATAATCAGTGACTTGGAAATTATCTCTAAAGATATTCCCTATTCTTTTCTTTATTCGGTGTTAACTCGAGATAATAGATTTTTCCCTCGACCCTTCTCTATTCTATCGGTAATTATTCGAAAAAAAATAATTACAGTTTTAAAAGAAATTACCAAAAGCGATTTTGTTGTCATAGGAGGAGGAAGTCTTCTACAAGATTCAACGAGTTTTCGATCTTTAATATACTATTCCTTTTTACTTTGGTGGGCACTGATTTTTCATCGCCCACTTATTTTTTATCGTTGTGGATTAGGTCCGTTCCATAAAGCCTTAAGCCGAAAGCTGGTGTCTTTTATTCTTAAAAGAATAAAATTGTTTATAGCTCGCGATCAAGAAAGTGCTGAATTAGCGACAAAATTGAGTGGTTATAGCAACAGGATAAAAATTGGAATCGATCCAGTGGTTTCGAATTATTCCAATACTTTACCTATTACTCAGGACAAACCAATAGTTAGTTTTTTTGTCCGAAATTGCAGCCTCCCTTATGAGGGGAAATTAGTTGATTCTTTAAATTACCTTCAAGACAGAATCCAGGAAAGGATTGAAATTGTTGCTTTTCACTATGATTATGATTATAAAATTGCTTCACGTATTGCCAATCAGATTGGTTGTCAATGGAAGTATTTCCAATCAATTGAAGAAATACCACCTTATTTCCATCAACTCACTGCTGTTTTCACGATGAGACTTCACCCGGCTATTTTGTCAACCATGATGGATGTTCCTTGGTTTGCTTTGAATATTGATCCGAAGATTGAGTCCTTTGCCGATTGGTGGGAAAAGAAAAATTTGGTAGCTTGGCAAGACCTCTCGCAGGATGCCTTTTTTAGACTGTTTGAACAACGCGAAAATTTATTTAGAAAAAACAATGAAATTAAGAAACAGTTAAAACAACTGGATGATCAAAGCCGGATATGGTTGCGGGAATTCTTTGATCAAAAGAATCATGTTCATTGAAAGGAAAATAAATACTCCATGCAGGGAGGATTGTTATCAGAACATTCATTTTTGGGTATTTTAATTGCTGACTGCGCAGTATCAGATCTCATTTCCTATATTACTGAATCAATTCAATCCGGTCAAAAAGCTCATATCGTTACCCTCAACCCTGAAATGGTTGCACGGCAAGCAACTGATGAGGAGTTTCATCAGGCTTTACATAGTGCTGAATTAAGGATTGTTGATGGGAATGGGATATTATTGGCAGCCCGAATATTAGGAAAAGCAATCCAACACCGTACACCAGGGGTTGAATTGGTTGAAGAGCTTCTCAGGGTGGGACAAGAGAAGAGTTGGTCTTTTTATTTTTTGGGTAGTTCTCCAGAGTTTGTAACCAAATTAGTGAAAAACCTTAAAATTCATGCGCCTAAGACTCTCATTTCGGGTTTTCATCACGGGTATTTTCAAGATTCTTTACCAATTATAGAAGATATTAATCGTTCGAAGCCAGATATACTGCTGGTGGGTTTAGGTTCTCCCCAACAGGAAGTGTGGATTCATAAAAATCGAAATCTCCTTCAAACCTCGATTATGATTGGTATAGGTGGGAGTTTTGATGTACTCTGTGGAGATAAAAAAAGGGCTCCATTTTTATTTCGGAAAATGAAATTAGAGTGGCTTTATCGAATCGTTTCTGAACCGCGCCGTTTGAAAAGAGTGATTCCAGCTTTTTTTAGATTTGGATGGTTGGTTTTAAAAGAGAGATTGGAATTAAAATAATCACATTCATCACCGTATAATAGTAAATGGTATAATGACCAAAAGGTGTAAGGAATGAGCTCATTTGAAGAAAAGGATTAAAGAATAGTAGAGAGAACTCTAAAAAATGGCATTTATTGGTTTTGACAAGGTGTATAAAATATATCCCAGTGGAGTGAAGGCCCTTCAAAATGTTTCGTTCTCAATTGAAGAAGGTGAATTTGTTTTTTTGGTTGGTCCTACTGGTGCTGGGAAAACAACTTTAATGAAACTCATCAACCGAGAAGAGCTTCCAACCTCGGGTAATATTTGGTTTGATGATATCCGTATCAGTCATTTAGACGATGGCTATCTTCCTTTTCTTCGTAGAAATTTAGGCATTATTTTTCAAGATTTAAAACTCATTCCTTCCCGGACGGTTTATGAAAATCTCATTTTTCCTTTACAAATCATGGGCATAAAAAAGAATGTTATTTCAAAGCTCAGTGCCCAAATTTTAGCAATGTTAGAGATGGAAAACCGCAAGCATCATTTAGTCGAATGGTTATCAGGGGGAGAAAGGCAAAAATTATGCTTGGGGAGGGCTTTAATCCATCAACCTCAACTGGTTTTGGCCGATGAACCGACTGGAAATCTTGATCAATATTCTGCTTATGAAATGGTAGAAACCCTCTATTTGTACTGTCGGGAAGAAAAAGCGAGTGTTATTGTTGCCACACATAATGACCGGTTGTTAAAAAGTTTCTCTGGTCGCATACTCCAACTCGACCAGGGACACTTGGTTGCTGATCGTTACTGTCGGGCAAGAGTTGAAACCGGGTTTTAATGCCAACAATAGGTCAGAAGGGGTTGGAAAACGTTGGGTTTTGTGCGCGATGCATTTCATAATTTACGAAGACGACCATCACTGGTTTTGATTGGTTTTCTTAGCATATTCTTTACTCAGTTGATTGTAAATATTTTTATCTTTGGATATTTAGAAATGGAAAAAATGGGGAAGTTTTCAGGACAGAGTTTTACCATTAAAGCCTATTTTCAATCTGAGGTCACCGACGAAAAAGCACAAGAAACAGTCCAGAAGTTAAAGAACCTTCCCGAGGTTAGCTCAATAGTTTTACTTTCGAAAGAAGATGCCCAAAAGAAATTTCTTGAATACTTTGAACTAACACCAGAAGATTTTCCTGTTGATGAAAATCCCTTTCCCCTTTCGGTGGAAATTACTCCAAGACGAGTAGAATCGATTCCGGAATTGGCGAATCAAGTAAAGAATACCGGATTATTTGATGATGTTATTTATGGCGGGAAAAATGTTGATGTTTTTGTAAAGTTTTATCACATGCTCTTAAGTGTCGGGAGTATTGTTCTATTTTTAGTTTTTATTTTTTCCTTAATTGTAATTATCAATTTAATCAGGATTTCTATTCAATCCAGAATAGAGGAAATACGAGTTTTTCATTTAATTGGAGCAACAGAGACTTTTATACGTCGTCCAATCGTTGCTGAGGGTTTTTTTGAAGGTTTATTTGCTGGTATTTCAGCGTTTTTGCTGAGCGCACTGGTTTTTCATTTTCTCCTTGATTTTCTTCATGTAGCATTTCCTTTTTTTCCTTGGATAAATTTAATTGATATCATAGCTCCCCTCTTAGTAGTTGATACCTTTATGGGCGGGGTAATTGGTATTTTAGGGAGTCTTATCGCTTGTAATTCCGTGCTCAAGGAGGTGCTACGATGAGAAAACTCTCTGTTCTCATAATCGTAAGCATAATTCTGATTCATTTTCTTTTTTTGAATATACCAAATAGTTTGGGCAACGACATTGAATCTGAGATCAATGCTCAATTAAAAGAACTGGAAAAAATGAAATCAGAACAAGCTAAACTGGATCAGGAGTTAAAAAAATTAGAAAAGACCCAAAAAAACATTGCTGCCGAAATACAAAACATAGAAAATAAGATCGAAAAATTGGAGAAAGACATTACTACTTCAAGAAATCGGATTTTGCAGCTGGAAAAAGATCGGGCACATCTTCGTAGCGACATTGAAAGTCTGAGTCAAGATATCTCCTCCAGTAAAGCTAAAATATCACAAGCTATGGTTCGAGCTTATAAGAATAATGTAAATTTTGATTTTTGGAGTGTTTTTTTAGGAAGCAGTGATCCTTCAGAGGTTGAAGAACAATGGTATCTTTTTCAGAAATATAGCGAGCATGAGATGAGTAATATTTCAAAATATCTCAATAAAAGGCAAAATCTGCAAAATAAGCTCAAAGAAACTGAACAGAAAATTAGGTTGGAGGCAGTATTAAAGGAGAAGTTAGTTCTTGAGGAAAAAAATGTAAAAAAGCTTGAAGAAACTCGTAAAACACTTTTAAACCAGTTATTAGTTGATAAAAAGAAGTTCCAAAGAACTCTTGCAGAATTAGTTGCTGCTCAGAAAAATGTCACCAATCTTATTTCCCAACTTCAAAAGGAACTTAAAAAAAGTCGAGAAAGCACTTCTGCTTCGACTAAGAATCTTCCACCGGTTAAGATGGGGCGTTTCTTTTGGCCGGTGAGTGGTGGAAAAGTTATTAAGAACTTTGGTATGTCAAAAGATCCGGTTTATCAAATTCAAGTATTTAATCCTGGTATTGATATTGCTGCCAGTCGGGGCGATGACGTTTATGCTGCTCAAGACGGAGTTGTCTTATTAGCTCGAAGTATACGAGGTTATGGAAAAACGATATTAATCGACCATGGTCAAGATGTGGTAACCATGTATGCTTATCTTGATTCAATTCAAGTCAATCCGGGAGATATGGTGAAGGGAGGACAGACAATTGGGTTGGTTGGAGAAACCGGCTTGACCAATGTCCCAGCTGTCCATTTTGAAGTGCGGGTGGGAGCGAATGCCCAGGAAGATAATCCTCTCAAATGGTTGAAGTAATAATTTTCCTCTTCAATTTTTTTTATCAGGTTTGGATTATTTAATCTCTGTTAAAATATTCCTTAGTCTTTTTGGTTATAGATACAGAAGTGACTTTCATGCCACTTTGGTGGCACCAGTTAAAGATGAAAATAGTCCCCCTCACCCTCACCCTCTCCCACGAAGGGGCGAGGGAATATTGGCGAAAGACGCCGAGGGGGTGAGGGGGAGATGGGGCGAGGGGGAGAAAAGAATAAAGAATAAAAAGAATTAAAAGATGAGATTCTCACGCCCTCGAAAAGCGAGGGCTCAGGATGACGCCTTTTTT
>JAAYUP010000409.1 GCA_012517635.1 Candidatus Atribacter alterifermentans | reverse complement strand
CGCAAAGTTCCTCCCCAGAGATAACTCTGAAAAAACGCAAAATATTCAAACATTCTTCTTTTAAACTGGTATCATTTCTCCAAATTTTCAGTAATATTTCTTTCACTTCTCTTAATTTTAAACCTTTACGTGGTGAAAATATTCCACATTGCCAGGCTAATGTACAAATTGAAAGAAAATCAAAAATATCTTTTAAGGAAAAATGACTACCCTGATACAGCTGTCTTCCTTTCATCATGACCGTTTCTTCGAGATCTCGGCTTCGTAGTAAATTATTCTTTAAAGATTCACGAACTTGTTTTTCCCACTTTGATAAGGTAAACCCAAATTTCTTTAAATCATTAACTATTTGCCATTCAGTCATACCTAAAGAATAAAGGTTGGAAAAACGATACACATGACCCATAACACCATCTTCTCCACGGAAATTCTTAACCAGAAAAGGTTTATCCATCATCCATTGGGTAAAACGATCTTCACCATAAAGTAAAGATAAGGCCGGAAGATGAATGGTTACTGATAAATCCATCCCAGTTCCAACTTTATTGATACGTGAAGTAAGATACCCCCATTTTTCAGAATAGGCATAATCAATATTTTTTTCTATTAAATTATCTAATTTATTGACATCTTGATAAATTCGATTTAAATCCAAACCCGATGTAACAGAAAAAATTTGGAGATGGTCAAGATAATTAACTAAAACCCCCCTATAACCCGAGTACATCAAAAACCGGTTTGATGGATTGTTCAGGACTTCCCTGGGTACTAAATTCTGATAATAAAAATTCTCAAGTTCACTTTTTGGAATTGTATCAAGTTGAACCCATTGAAATTTTTTTGGTGCAAGAAATTTTTGATAAAGATTCTTCGTTCTTTGCTTGAGGTCTTCAACCCAGATCAATGTTGCTCGGTTAGGAAAAGGAATGCCTTTAATGTTTCGAGATAAAGTGATTCGAGAAACGATTTTCGACAATTCTCCCGGTTTTTGAGAAAACAAACGAGATAGGAACATTTTTCATCCTAAATATGATTCAAGTTTCTGAAGCCTTCGAGCTACACCAGATGCTTCTTCGTAATTTTCTTTTTCAAGACATCTTTGGTATATCTGCCTCATATGGTCGATATCTTTTTTGAGTTTTATTTGTCGAAATAATCGAATAGGTATTTTCCCACGATGAATCAGCTCTGGCTGTTTTAGAGAAACACAATCTTGTATCAATTTGTAAAAAGAATCATAACAATGAGCGCAACCCAATAAACCACTTTCTAAAAAATCCTTTGCTTTTATTAAACAATAGCTACAGAATAAACCTGATAGGTTTTCTTCAGTTTCTCTTGGATTGGTAAATTTCCTCAGCTGGGATGGTTGCTGAATCTGATTTACAACAAAACACGATACCGGTATTTTATTCGCACACACTTCGCACAAGTAATACTTTTTCTCAATTTTTTCTTCCTTATCTAAAACAAAAAAAACCACACTCGCCCTATTATTACAAAACTCACACTTCATAATCATACCCAACTTTTAAAACTTGAAGAAGCATTTCCCGAAGGATATTCGATCGCAATATATTAATATCCCGAACCGAAAGAAGGGAATTAAAGCTTATTTTATTAAAAGCATCAATTATTGCTGCTTTCATCAATGATCCCTCTCTTGAGGTAATGAATCCTTCTCGCTCTAACCACATTAACAAACTTTCAACTTCACCTTCTTTAATATCTCTTTCGGATACTTCAAGAAAATTCACAACCGGTTCTAGCCGGTCCATTTGGATTTGTTGTATTTTCACATACCCGCTTCCTCCTCTTCGGCTCTCGACAATAAAACCTTTAAAAACATTAAAGCGGGTCATCAATACATAATTAATCTGTGAAGGCGCACAATCAAATTCCTCTGCTATCCTTCCTCTTTGAATAGTAACAGTGTTATTTGGTGATTTTTCGATAAGTCGTATTAAATATTTTTCTATAGAATCACATAGGGAGTACACCTCTATCAACCTCCCATTCTCGATCTTTTGCCATTCTTTTTCAATTCGAACTTTGCTGTTAGGAACAGTATTCGAGTATTTTGACTATCATTGACATTTACTATTATAGGAATAAACTTCCCAATTGTCAATCAATTTTCGGCCGGAGAATAGGGAAGAAAATAACTTCACGAATCGATGGTGAATTGGTTAAAAGCATAACAAGTCGATCAATACCAATTCCCATTCCACCGGTTGGAGGCATGCCATATTCAAGCGCTTCGATATAATCCTCATCAATAAGGTGGGCTTCAGAGTCACCTCTGTCTCTTTTTTGGACTTGCTCTAAAAACCTCTTTTTTTGCTCAATAGGATCATTGAGCTCACTATAAGCATTTCCTAATTCTTCCTTACCAATAAAAAGCTCAAATCGTTCCGCAACGAAAGGATTATTTTTTTTGGCTTTAGCTAACGGTGATATTTCAACCGGGTATTCTAAAATAAAGGTTGGATTCACCAGATGTGGTTGTACAAAAATATCCAAAAATTCGTTCACAAATTTTCCTCGATCCCAAGTCTGATCACAGTTCAAACCAGCTTTCTTTCCTCGCTGATAAAGAATTTCTAAGCTATCTTCAAAAATATCGATTCCACCTTCTTTTTTAATAACTTCTCGTAGGTTTAACCTTTGCCAAGGAGGAGTAAAATCAATAACCATATCCTGGTAATTGACCTTATAAGTGCCCAATATCGAAAACACAATTGAAGATAACATTTTCTCACACAAATTTATCATTGTCTCATAATTTCCATAAGCCTGATAGAGCTCTAACATAGTAAATTCTGGATTATGGCGAACCGATAACCCCTCGTTGCGGAAATTTCGGTTTATTTCATACACCTTTTCCATACCACCTACTATTAAACGTTTGAGATATAGTTCAGGTGCAATTCTGAGGTATAAATCGATTCCAAGTGCATTATGAAAAGTGACAAAGGGACGAGCGAGGGCCCCTCCTGCAATAAGCTGCATCATTGGAGTTTCAACTTCCAAAAAACCTCTTTCATCTAAATATTTTCTGAGCTCTCCCAACACTCGAGAACGGATGTGAAATACTTCTCGGACTTCAGGGTTCATAAT
>JAAYUP010000408.1 GCA_012517635.1 Candidatus Atribacter alterifermentans | reverse complement strand
TCCGATAAATCTGACGCGGAAAGGGGATAGCTTCCCGAATGTGTTTAATACCAGCTATCCAGGCAACTGTTCGTTCAATACCCAGGCCAAAGCCGGAATGAGGGACGGTCCCATAGCGACGGAGATCCAAATACCACTCAAAAGCTTCTCTCGGGAGATGATGCTCTTCTAACCTTTTCTCTAACAAAGCCAGGTCATGAATGCGTTCACTTCCCCCAATAATCTCCCCATACCCTTCTGGCGCAATGAGATCATCATTTAAAACCATAGTCGGATTTTCGGGATCGGGTTGCATATAAAAAGCTTTGATGTGTGCCGGATAATGATGAATAAAAACCGGTCGGTCGAAGTCTTCTGATATCAAGGTTTCTTCATCTCCTCCGAAGTCATCGCCCCATTGAGCTGGAGCCCCCTTCTTTTTTAGAATTTCGATGGCTTCGTTATAAGAAATCCGGGGAAAAGGAGGCTGAATTTTCTGAAGAGGAGCCGTATCTCGTTCAAGAATCTCGAATTCATTTTGGCACTTTTTTAAAGCTTGATTCACCATAAAACTCACTAAGTTTTCTTGAAGAACCATATTATCCTGCCAATCACAATAAGCAACTTCCGGCTCCAACATCCAGAATTCAGTAAGATGACGTCGGGTTTTCGACTTTTCAGCTCGAAAGGTTGGGGCTAAACAGTATACTTTCCCAAAAGCAGCTGCTCCAGCCTCCATATAGAGTTGACCACTTTGAGATAAGTAAGCTTTTCCAATGTCAAAGTATTGGAGCTCAAATAAAGTCGAAGTTCCTTCACAGGCTGCTGGAGTCAAAATAGGTGAATCAAGTAAAATGAACCCTTCGCTTTGCAAAAACTCATGGATACTCATCATAACCACGTTCCGAATTCGCAGTAAGGCATTTTGTTTTTTAGAACGGAGCCAGAGGTGTCGACGTTCCATTAAGTAGTCTACCGAGTGTTCCATTTTTTGAATAGGATATTCTTCCGAAGGAAAAACTAATTGAAAAGAACTGATTTCCAACTCATATCCCCCAGGAGCACGCTCTTCTCGACGTACTTTTCCCTGTATTATAATGGATGATTCAATCGGTATTCTCTTCAACTCATCGAGTTGATCTTTGGTGAAAAAATCCCCAACAAAAGCCGTTCCCTGAATAAAACCTGATCCATCACGAATAATAAGAAAGGCAACCTTCCCGCTCGATCGTTTATTCGCTAACCAACCACGTAGTTCAACGACTTTCCCTTCGAATTCAGCAATCCGTCCTATTGATACCCAGGGTATATTCATCTTTTTCCTCCAGAATGGAATGAACTATAAAAAGGGATTTCTCAGCAAGTCCTTCAAAAAAAGGTTTGATAGGGTATGTCTCTACATTCTCAACATGACGCCATATTTCCATTGATTCTTTTCTATTTCCTTAATCGATTTTACTATATAATCCACCAAAACATTAAACATCTTTTCCCCTTTTTCCGCGGTTCCTTTGGTCGGATCACCAGTCGCCCCATAAGGTGTTATTTCATTAAATTTCCATTTTATGTCTAACCCCTCTGGGAGATCGGGAACGATTCCTTGTGCTTCTTTTGGTTGGCATAACTCTGGAAAAAGATACAGAGATATCGATGTTTCTCCTTCCCCTGCATGACCTAACCCATTCCAGACCTCAAAAGTATCTTGAGGTAATAGTTCTCCAGCCTTTATCCACCAGGCATCTAAAGAAGCAATAAAAGCCTCTGGGTTAGCTACTTTCACTGAACGAGCAGCAATTTCAATCGGGGCAATATTTCCATCATGACCATTAATGATGATAATTCGATTGATACCCTGACGAATAGTCGAATTGAGCATATCTTTTAAAACCTCAACCAAAACTTCGGGTCTAAGGGTCAAAGTAAAGGGAAAATCATCATAATGATAACTGACTCCGACATTCACTGGAGGAAGAACTAACATACCATCAACTTTTTGGGCAACTGCCATAGCTATTGCATGAGATACCAAGGTATCATTACCAAATGGAAGGTGAAACCCGTGATTTTCTGCTGAACCTACCCCAAAAATGGCTTTGTTAAACTTTCCTTCTTTAAATTGAGTAAAGGTCATTTCTGGATGATAGACTTTTTTTGACATATCTATCCCTTCTTTCTTATCTTTTCAATTGTCTTTTCCCCATAATACCCTCAGGTTTCCAGAGCATAATGATAATGAGGAGAGCAGCATAAACCAATTCGATAAAACCATAGACTTTCAGGTGTTCTTCGACTGGTTTAAGAGCATAACGAAAAGCCATTAAAGAGAATGTCCCAACTAAAGGTCCGCTCATGGTACCCATCCCTCCCACAATAAGCATGATCACTATTTGGAAGGTCATGGCAAATGAAAACTCAAAAGGACGGATGGCTTTGGTAAAATGAGCAAATAAACCACCAGCCACTCCGGCAAAAAAAGCACCGACAACAAAAGAAAGTAACTTATACTTCATCGGGAAAATACCGAGAACCTGAGCAGCGGTTTCATCATCTCGGATTGCCATCATGGCACGTCCAAAACGGGAGTGAACAATTCTCCAAACCACATAAATTGTGATGAGGAGCCATAAATAGGTCCAATAAATATTGGTATAAGAAGGGATGGCATTGATTCCCATTGATCCACGAGTGATCCCTTTGAGAGTTTTGGCAAAGGTCGTCACTATGACCATAAATCCCAACGAAGCAACCGAGAGATAATGCCCCCTTAATCGGAGAACCGGAGCTCCAATGATGACGGCTGATAGAGCGGCGAAACCCCCTCCGGCGATTAAAGCAACAATAAAGGGCATGGCCCCATCGGCACCGGCCAAGAAAGTTGGTAAAAGAGGGAGCTCGTATGACTCCCTGAGATTGAGCGGAAAAGCCAGCAAGGTAGATGTATAGGCGCCGATTGCCATAAAAGCAGCATGGCCAAGAGAAAAGAGACCAGTATATCCATTGGTTAGGTTAAGACTGACAGTCGCAATTGAATAAATACCCATGAGGACAATAATATGAATCAGATATCGGTTAAGAGTCTGGGAAAGAATGAAGATAATAAGAAAGAGGAGACAGCCTCCAATTATGAACCAAAATTCTGGAATGATTCTTCTCTTCTGGTTCATACTCGAATTTCCTCCTTCACTCCCATAATTCCTGAAGGATTGATGAGTAATACTATTATAAGAATAGCAAAAACGATTCCATCTCGATACTCGGCGAAACTAGTAGGGAGCAATGCTACCGAGAGAATCTCGGCTACACCTAATACAAAACCTCCCAACATAGCTCCAGGTACACTTCCAACCCCTCCAACGACGACAGCGACAAAAGCTTTCACACCGGTTAAAAATCCCATATCATAAGAAATTTGTCCATATTTCGCACCCCATAAAAAGCCAGTAAAGGCAGCGATTGCTGAACCTAAAATAAAGGCAACTGATATAACTTTATTAATTTCAATACCCATCATGTTAGCCACTTCCAAATTTTCCGCAGTAGCCCTCATGGCAATTCCCATTTTGCTTTTTTTAATAAAAATCGAAAAGGCAATCATAATTGCGATTGAAGAGAAAATGATAAAGAGATCGATAGATCGAAAGGTTAAATATTGGGTTCGATAAAGAATATTTAAATAGTCGGGGGTTTTAAATGCATAGGGTTGAGGAGATACTATTAATTTTAAAAAGTTTTCAATAAATGTATAAAAACCAATCGAGGTAATCAATAAAGCTACTTCTGGCCCCCCACGCAGTTTCCGATAGGCAACAACATCTAAAACTAAGCCCATTAAGCCGCCAAAACCAACCACCAAAAAAATACCCGCAATAAAGGATAATCCATATCGGATACTCACAAAATATACAAAAAAAGCGCCTAAAGTAATGAGGGCCCCATGAGCAAAGTTGATGAGCCGTAATATCCCATAAACAACCGTCATTCCCAATGCTAATAAGGAATAAATACAACCCAAAATGACACCATTCATCGTTTGTTGTAATACATAGCCCAGTGAAAACATATTCAACCTCCCAGATAAACCTTTCTCACATCTTCAAGCGATTCAATCTCTTTGGGAATTCCTTCTAATTTAACATTACCTGTTTCTAATAGGTAAACATAATTGGAAACTCGTATCGCCATCGTGGCATTCTGCTCGACCAAGAGTATGGTTACACCTTGCTTTAAAATCTCTTGAATCAATTCATAGAGTTCTCGGACCACCAGAGGAGCCAAACCTAAGGATGGCTCATCTAAAAGCATCAGTTTTGGTCGTGACATTAAACCTCTACCGATTGCTAACATTTGCTGTTCTCCCCCGCTCAATGTACCAGCTATTTGGTTCTCTCTTTCTTTGAGCCGAGGGAATAGTGAATACGATTTTTCCAGATCTAATTTAATCTCTTGTTCATCATTCCGATGGTAAGCTCCTAAAAGAAGGTTTTCCCTCACCGTTAGACGATTAAAAATACCCCTTCCTTCAGGAACCAAACAAATTTCCTTACGAACTCGTTGTGGTGTCGACATTCGGGTAATATCTTCATCACGATAAAAAATACTCCCATTCACCGGTCTTAGAATCCCCATAATTGTTTTTAAGGTAGTTGTTTTTCCAGCACCGTTAGCCCCAATGAGAGACACGATTTGGCCGGTTTTTACTTCTATTGAAATATCTTGAAGAGCTGGTATGACTCCGTATTTCACGCTAAGATTTTTTACTTTAAGCAATGGTATCACCCACTCCTAAATAAGCTTCAATCACTTGAGGATTATTTTGTATTTCTACAGGAGTGCCCTGGGCAATCACTGAGCCATAATCTAAGACCTGAACAATATCGGCCAACTCCATTACAAAAGGCATTCGATGCTCAACAATAACCAGAGTGAGATGGAATCTCTCCTTAATTTGGAGAATAAGCCGGGCTAAATCTTCTGACTCCCCGGTATTCATTCCTGCCGACGGTTCATCCAAGAGAACTACTTTTGGATCGGTCATCAAAGTTCGAGCAATATCTAATTTTCTTTGCAAACCATAAGGTAAATTGCTTGCCAGTTCATCCCTGTATTGAGATAAGCCAAAAACATCCAACATGGCGTCAACTCTCTTTTGCATTTCTCTCTCTGAACGAAAAAAACTTGGAGCGTTCAAAAGGGAAGCAACAAAAGAATATTGCAAATGGATATGGCTGGCAATTTTCAAATTCATCTCAACATTAAGCGATGGGAAAAGACGGAGATTTTGGAAAGTTCGAGTTAAACCAACCCGGGTTATTTGGTCGGAACGAAAATGAGTGATATCAATCTGATTAAAAACAATTCGACCTCGATTGGGTTTTAAAACCCCGCTCAATAGATTAAAAATTGTCGTTTTCCCTGCACCATTGGGGCCGATGAGTCCATAAATCATTCCCAGGGGAAGTTCAAGGTGATAATCACTAACTGCGGTAAGACCCCCAAAATTTTTCCACAACTCAGTTACTTTCAAAATTGAATCAGGCATTGCTTTCTCCGTTCATAGATCACTCATAATAGACTGCCCTGACAAGACAATCTTCATTTCAATTAAAAGGAAATGATCAAAAAAAGGTAAAACAAAAGCGGGCTCAAGATTATGAGCCCGCTTTTGGAAAAAGTTATTTTGCAATAGTTGGATCAGACAAATATTCTGGGGCAATCTGTTTTACGGTAACAAACTTTCCATCTTTCACTTCAATGACTGAGACTGATTTATTTGGAATTTGGCTCCCACCTTCATAACTAATGGTTCCAGACACTCCCTGAAAATCTTTTATCTGGGCTAAACCTTCCGGAATCTTTTCAGGGGCATCACTTCCGACTAATTCGATTGCTTTTGCTACTAATTTCACTGCATCATATCCCAATGCCGCAAAAGCATTCTCGGGTGGATTTCCATACATGGCTTGATAATCAGCTTTGAATTGCTGAATAATTGGGTTGGGATCTTCCAATGAAACGTGAGTGGCAAAAACAACACCTTCGGCTGCTGCACCACCGGTTTCTACTAAAAGTGGTGTGTCAAAACCATCTTCGCCAAAAATAGGAATGGTAACCCCATTATCTCGTAATTGTT
>JAAYUP010000034.1 GCA_012517635.1 Candidatus Atribacter alterifermentans | reverse complement strand
GAGTAGGCGGAGTACCTTATGGGGCGGACCTCTATCCGCCCCATTCTTTTTAGTCATCAATGCATGGGGATGTAGCTCAGCTGGGAGAGCGCCGGCTTTGCAAGCCGGAGGCCACGGGTTCGAATCCCGTCATCTCCACCATTTGCTTTATAAAGTGGTTTTCTTCTCATCGGCTTTCAAACAAAACCCCCAAAAATCTCCGAGTCCGGCACTCTTATTTATAAAATACAACATTAAGTTGCCAATTTGGATTCCCTGTCTTTTTTCTTATTATTATCTTTTTCTCTCATTCTCCCTTTCGTTTTTTCAAAAGTTTCCTACTAGCCTGCAAAAAACTACCGTTTTTTATCTATTATAGAATTTAGCAGTAACGATTAAGGTAACAATAAAGTAGTATATAATTTTGTTATCTAAGCAGAGCGTCTTTTTGGTTGATTAAAAGTAAATGTCACAGATGTTAGTAGAATAAGACTAGATATCGTTTTTGAGAATTTAGTCAACGTAAAGACCGATGAATATTCATTATAGTGAGGAAGAAAGAGTATAACCATGGAAGCAATTTGATAATAGGAAACTGGGCGCTGTATAGTAAGGTAGGTATTTATTGTTTTATATTTATTAAATCATTAAAAAGGGAGGATTTTAATATCATGAGAAAAATTGGTTTTATTGGATTAGGTAATATGGGGAAGGGTATGTGTAAGAATTTGATTCTGAAAGGAAACCAATTAACAGTTTTTGATATCAATCAGGATGCCATGCAATCCTTTAAAGGAAAAGCTACTTTAGCTCATTCTCTTTTGGAAGTTTTAAAAAATAGCGAAGTCATTTTTCTCTCTCTTCCTAACTCTGCGGTAGTTGAGAAAATTATCAACGAATTTTTAGCTGAAGGAGTACAAGGGAAGATCATTGTTGATACTTCGACCAGCTATCCTATGTCGACTCGAACGCTTTATAGCAAAATGAAAGCCGCCGGCGGAGGTTTAGTTGACTCCCCGCTCATCGCTGGCCCTGCAGAAGCCGATAGAGGTGAATTAATCGCTGTAGCAGCTGGAGACAAAGAAGATGTTGATAAAGTTGATGACCTCCTCCGTTGTTACTGTAAACACTACGACTACGTAGGGCCATCGGGAAACGGTCATTTGATCAAAATTGCTCAAAATTTCGCAGGGCTTTCTCAAGCGCTTATTTACGCTCAGCTCTATCCCATTATTGCCAAATATGGTATTAGTCCACAAGAACTCTATAAATCGCTCAATAATGAGGTATTTTCCAATTGGGTTTTCCAGTTTTATAGCGAAAAATACATAAATAAGAATTATCGCATGGATTTTGCCCTTGAACTCGGACTTAAAGATTTAAATTATATGAAAAAACTATGTGATGACTTGAATATTCCTGGATTTTTATTAGATGGTGCTATTGACCTCTGCCGAGTTGCCCTTAAAGAAGGGAGAGGCAAGGAGCTGGATTTCAGTCATGCCGGAAACACCATGTACGAATACGTGGGATTAGAATAAATCTCACGAAACTAACCGATGTCGGCCTTTACTCAAAAAATATAAACTTACATTTGTTTTTTTGATCGACATCGGTTAGATAATAGTTATGTCTTTTCCCATAATATATTGAATTTCTATTTCCCTTTTTCTTTCCCATGTTAATCACCTTCTCTTCTTAGTTTTAATCTTGTAATTTAAATATTAAAGAATAACTTGTTAATTATTGTTTGTATTATAAAGCATGGTAAAATGAAGAAGACTAATCAATTTTACAAGGAGGAGCCTGGATGACTATCGAAGAACTATATCAAAGCCGACTCAAGAGATATGTAACTGCTATGAGAAACGGCAAACCGGATATGATCCCCATCCGTCCTTTTGTTGCTGAATTCGCTTCTCAATATGCTGGGTATACCGTCCAACAAGCAACCCATGATTATCGCTATGCAGTAAAAGCTTATTTGAAATGTGCTCGTGATTTTGACTGGGATGCTATTCCTGCGAATATGATCTACTGTTGGACAGGCCTCGTACAGGCGATAGGTCTTACTTATTATGGTATTCCTGGGATTGATTTGCCACCCCAAGTTGGCTTCCAGTATAAAGAACCTCCCGAAGAAAAAGCTTTTATGCCTCCCGAGGACTATGATTTATTAATTGCCGATCCGACTGGATATCTATTTAATATTTGGCTGCCTCGAGTTTCAACTGATATCCAAAGTCTTGGTCATCCGATTAACGAGCGCCATAATCTTGCCCTTCTTAAAGGCGGTATGGCTATGACCGAATATTTTAACGTTTTAGGAAATCTGGCTCAATCTCTGCAAAGTGAATGCGGAACCGTGTCAGCAATCTGCGGTATTCTCAAAGCTCCCCTTGATATCCTTGCTGACAAACTAAGGGGATATTATGGGCTAGCTAGTGACCTTTGCTATCAACCCAAAAAGGTTTTAAAAGCTTGTGAAGCGATGATGCCTCACCTACTGAAAGTAGCTCTTGATAGCGCCGATTCAAAGAAACAAGTACCCATTGGTTTCTGGATGCATCGCAGCTGTGTTCCTCTCATCTCTCTTGATCATTTTCAAAATATCTTTTGGCCTACTCTCAAACCAATTATCGAAGAAATATGGAAACACGGAAATCAAGTTCTTTTTTACGCCGAAGGAAATTGGGATCGACATTTGGAAACGTTTCGGGATTTGCCGGCTGGTAGCATTATCTACCATGTTGACCGAGGCGACATATTTTTAGCCCACCAGATTTTGGGCGATAAGTTTTGCCTAAGTGGCGGAATACCCAATGATCTTTTTCATCGAGAACCCGAAGAGGT
>JAAYUP010000407.1 GCA_012517635.1 Candidatus Atribacter alterifermentans | reverse complement strand
GAAACGTATACAAATGTTACTCCTTGGTCTTTTAAAGTCCAAATGGCTTGAAATAAGAGCTGCGTTTCAGTGTTAGTAAGCGTTGCCGTTGGTTCATCCAATACAATCAAATTGGTTCTATCCAAAAGAGTCCGGATAATTTCGATCATGGTTTGTTCGCCAGCTGGGAGTTCTTGGATGGGCTTGTCCATATTGACCATGAGATGATATTTGGAAATGACGGCATTCACCTCATCCCTCATTTTTTTCCAACTGACCAGACCGATTCGTTTTCGAGGATAGGGTCGACCAAGATAAATATTCTCAAATCCAGAAAAAAAGGGAATTAAGCTTCTATTTTGATGGATAAATGCAATGCCAATCTGTCGTGCCTTCCAAGGATAATTCAGAGATACCGATTGGCCCATCCAAAATAAAGAACCAGCATCGGGTTGGAGAGCCCCGGTCATAATTTTTATTAAAGTCGATTTTCCCGCCCCATTTTCCCCCACTAAGGCACGAATCTCGCCTTTTTGTATAGAAAAATCGACATTTTGGAGAGCAACGACTCCTGGAAATTTTTTGGTAATTCCCTTCAATTCTAATAAATATTCCATAGTCGACCCATTCTACTCTTTTTTATTCTTTATAGATTAACTTGGATGGAGTGTATACTTCAATGGATATAGGGTTCTTCCCACTAAAAATTCGTTCCAACTGCTCAACGAGGATCACCATCATTCCTTCGAAATCCTGAGATACGGTAGCAATGAAAGGTGTCCCCTTTTCGATAAGTTCAATTGCCTGGCTCGTTCCATCAACCCCCGCAACGACAATTTCATTTTGCCTACCGGCGGCAATAATCGCTTGAGTTGCTCCAATAGCTGGCTCATCCCACCCTGCCCAAACCGCCTGAATAGAACCAGGCTCTGGGTTTGCAATCAAGATACTTTCCATTGCCTTTCGGGCATCTTCTATAGGGCCTGGAACTTGAACATGGTGTTCAGTAATGACTTTGATATCTGGATTTTCTATCAAAATAGCATCCAATATCAGCGTTCTTTTTCTCACTCCATGGTGAGGCCGGTGAGTGAAAACCACAATATTTCCTTTTCGATCGACCGCATTAAACAAAAAGGTGGTCATCATTGCTGACATAACGTAGTTATCAGAAGTGACATTGCAGGTTAAACCTGGAATCCAACCGGCATCGGCTCCTAAAACCGGGATTCCAGCCTCATTTGACTTTTTTATTTGATCTTTGAGTTGGTTTGGATCCGCTGAACCCAACACGATTGCATCGACCTTCCGGGCAATCATATCTTCCATACGGCTTGCCAAGGCTCCAAAATCACCTTTGGTGTCAACAGTAACCACATCCCATCCTTTCGCTTTAGCTTCTCTTTCGAAGGCTTTAATCATTTGATTGGTCGTTACTGAAGCCAAATATGGAGTAAGCACAGCGACTGTTTTGGTTTCTTCAGCAAATGCTAATGGGACAGCTAATAGAATGATACAAACTAAAATTGAGAATACAAATTTTTTCATTTTTCTTCCACCTTCCTTCGATTAATAAAGGGGGGTTCATCACTTATCCCCTTTTCTAAAATTTCAAATGGCACTCACTTGATCCAGTGCTTGACGATATTGAGATAGATAACCTGCAAATTTATTTAACAATTCAGAGTCGTCGATGTGTTGAGAAATAAAGCGGACTATTGCGCTTCCCACGATCACTCCATCAGCAATCAGTGCTAATTCTCGGGCCATTCCCGGCAAATTGACACCGAAACCGATGAGGAGCGGAATCGTGGTTGACTTTCTCAATTCAGTAATCACTGGTTTGATTTGTTCAATGTCGATATTGGTTTTCCCAGTGACTCCTTTCCCAGAAACGATATAAACGAAACCACGGCTTTCTTGCCCAATTTTTCGCAATCGTTCGCCGGATGTATTGGTTGAAGCAAGGATGATAACTGAAAGAAATGCTTTCAGATTATCAAGCATCTGGGAAGTTTCCAAAGGGAAATCAGCTACGATTAAACCTTGAAAACCAGCTTGGCGATAATCCTTTCCAAAGCGCTCGATTCCATACTGAAAAACAATATTTCCGTAGGTCATAGCAACAAGTGGAACCTTTAACTGGAAGCTGGAAAGAACCTCTGGAATCATCTCCGGTGTGACTCCATTTTTCAAGGCATGATAGGAAGATTCTTGAAGTATTGGACCGTCGGCAACTGGGTCAGAATGGGGAATTCCGACTTCAATAGCATCAACGCCTTGATCCTGACAAATCTTCAATAAATCTAAAAATATCGGGATATTTGGGTATCCAAAAGTTAAATAAGGAAGGAAAAGTTTCTTTTTCTCAGTTTTCTTGGCGTTTAAAATCTCTGCTAATCGATCAGTCATTTTTTTTCATCCCTTCTTGATATTGAATAACTTCCTCTACGTCTTTATCCCCCCGTCCTGATAAACAGATTAAAATAATTGAATCTTTTGGAGTACTCGGAGCCATTTGTAACACATACGCGACTGCGTGAGCACTTTCCAGAGCTGGAATAATACCTTCCAAATGGGAAAGGACTAAGAATGCGTCTACTGCCTCTGAATCAGTAACTGCAGCATATCGTGCTCGTCCGTCGACTGAAAGAAAACTATGTTCTGGGCCAACTCCGGGATAGTCAAGGCCTGCTGCTACCGAATGCGTTTCGAGAATTTGACCATATTGATCTTGAAGTACGTAACTCAAACTCCCATGGAGAATCCCTTTCGAACCTTTCCCAATGCTAGCTGAGTGTTTCCCGGTCTCCAAACCCAAACCCCCAGCTTCTACTCCGATGAGTTCCACCTGGAGATCATTTCGAAAACCCTGAAAAATTCCCATGGCATTACTTCCTCCTCCAACACATGCCACAACTTTGTCGGGAAGTCGATTCTCAGCCTCAAGAATCTGTTGGCGGGCTTCGCCTCCAATAACTGACTGAAAATCACGCACCATGCGGGGATAGGGATCCGGGCCTACCACTGACCCGATGACATAGTGGGTATGATCGACATTTTGTACCCAATCTCGCATTGCCTCATTAATGGCATCTTTTAAGGTTTGAGTGCCAGATTCGACTGGTATAACCTCGGTTCCTAAAATTTGCATTCGATAAACGTTGAGCTTTTGCCTTTTCATATCAACGGCTCCCATGTACACTTGGCATTCCATTCCAAGAAGAGCACAAGCAGTAGCAGTTGCTACTCCATGCTGGCCTGCTCCTGTTTCAGCGATGATTCGCTTTTTCCCCATCTTTTTGGCCAACAATACTTGTCCCAGTGTATTGTTAATCTTATGTGAACCAGTGTGATTAAGATCTTCCCGTTTCAGATATACTTTCCGTCCCTGGCAACGCTCACTGAGCCTTGAGGCATAATACAATGGCGAAGGACGTCCGGCATAACGGGATAAATAATATCCAAGCTCTTCGTGAAATGACCGGTTATTCGCATAATATTCATATGACTCCTCTAATTCATTCAAGGGATACATGAGAATTTCTGGGACAAACCGTCCTCCGAATTCTCCCATAAATCCTTTGGTATGCATAACTCTCACTCTCTTCCTCTTTGGAATGATATTGGTCTTCAAGTCCATCACCAGCAACAAAAAAAGCCCTCGTCAAGAGACGAGGGCTTTCACTCGCGGTACCACTCTCATTAATGGCAGGCATTGCCATTCACTCTCTTAGGTACAAGATCGCTCCGATACCCAGCTTTCTTTAAAGGGAAAGTCCCTTCTCACCCTACT
>JAAYUP010000406.1 GCA_012517635.1 Candidatus Atribacter alterifermentans | reverse complement strand
GAAGGATGTAAATACAATTTTATCCCCAACAGGCGACCAGGATGGTTGCCAAGCTAAAGAATGGTGATCTCCCGTCAAACGAGTTGTTTCACTCCCGTCGGGATTCATAACACAGATAGAAAAATCTCCTCCCCGTTTTTCACTTGCGTAGAGGATTTTCCCTGACGGTGGGTTAATCAGTGGTTTTTTGGTGAGTAACTTTTCTTGAAGTTCGGCAAAAGTTGGCATTTGGAGAGATTTTTCTGGTTTTTGTTCGGGTAGGGGAGAAGGAGCAAGAAAAATGGGGATGGAAGTTTTTTCTTGAAAACGAATAGAAGAAATCATTTGACTTACCTGATTCCAATAGTTTTCAATTTTTTGTGGTTCGGAAGTTAAAAGAAAGCTATAAGCCTGATTTTCTTTTATGAGTACGGTTAAAACCCAGGCAAGCTGATGGTTTTGATAAATCCCAGTAAAAGGAACAGATAAGGCTTTTTGGTTGTCAATCAATACCTCGAAAGTATTTCCAATTGCCAGTTCGTTAATTTGGTTTTGGAAGGTTTCTAAAGATTTTTTGAGATAGGCATCCTTGGTAACTGGTTGGTCTAAATTTTCCACCGAACAGCTTAAATTGTCCTGAAGCCGATCTTCATTTCCCTCAATTGGGGAGAAAAAGACTAAAAAATGGCGGCGTTGAAGATCTTGACTCACTGGTTTCCAATTGGGAGGATGTTGCAAAGTGAATTGGAGGACTTCGTCTTGGTAAGAAGTGAGTTCTTCTTGAACCGGTGGGAGCATGGCTCCCTCAAAGCAGTAAACTGGAAAACCAAAAGAGATGGATGTCAGGATTATACTGATTAAAAAAAGTGATGTCTTCAACAAAATAATTCCCCCTCCTGTTTTTTCCACCGTATTGTAGCATTATCAATTCAATTTTGGGAATACTGTGAGTTGTGTAAAGTGAGTCGTGAATTGCGATGAGCACAGCGACGTGGCAATTTCATCGAATGTAAATCGATGATTAAGTTATTAAAAAGCCTATTAAATGAAGTATAATGTGGTTTGGAAATTTTTTAATAGAAGGAGAAGATTATGAAATTCAAGGTTGTAATCACCTATGATCCAGAATATGAAGGGTATGTTGTGGATGTTCCTGAACTCCTCGGATGTATGAGTCAGGGCAAAACTCTTGATGAAGCTCTGAGCAATATAAAAGATGCCATTAGGGGATGGCTGGAAGTGGAAAAAAGACACGAAAGAATAAATCCTTTTGAGGAACACGAGGTGTTCTTGGGAGAGGTTACGATCTAAATGGGATTGCTCCCCCGTATGTCGGGCAAAGAAATTAAAAGATTTACTAAAAGTTTGGTTATATTCTGGATCATCAAACTGGAAGTCATATGATTTTATATCACGAAGAAAGACCAACTTTATCAATTCCAAACCATAAAGAGTTAGCACCGGCTTTGCTTCGAGGATTAATTAGAAAGAGTGGTTTATCTGTTGATAAATTTTTAAATGCCAAAATATCGTAGAATTCCTTATTTGGTCGAACTATGCAAAGAGAACACCTTATATCAAATGAATAAATAACCACAATTTTGTTTCTTCGGGATTTTACTTCAATTCTACTTATCGAAAATAATTTATTTTTTTCAATGTATAACTTGAATTGTGAGCAGAGAGTCGTGAACGACATGCCATGGCATGTCGAGTTCGAATTTTCATCATCAATTGTTGCTGTAAAGCAACATGAATGTCTATCCTGAGAATAAATGAGTAAGTAAAAAGTGATGAAACAAAAAAGAGAAAGGCACACCCCCCTGAATCCCCCCTCAATGGGGGAATAAAATCAACAATTCCCCTCCGTGGAGGGGTG
>JAAYUP010000405.1 GCA_012517635.1 Candidatus Atribacter alterifermentans | reverse complement strand
GAATTCTGACAGCGGCCCAATTTGCCTGTATATTGATAATTGTGTTAGCACTTTTACTGAGAGAGATATTAAGAAGGCATGTCATTCGACAATCTCAGGAACATACTTGAAGCTTATCTCCAGTTTTTATATTGGGAGAAGAGACTTTCCGATAATACTATACAATCCTATGAGCAGGATTTGAATCAATTCATTTATTTTTTAGAAAAAAAAGGTATCACTTCTTTTTCTCAACTCGATCAGGGTATGGTTGAAAAGTTCTTACGAAGTGAAGTCAAGCGCGATATAGCACCTGCTTCGCTTGCCCGAAAAATTTCTGCACTTCGTACTTTTTTCCAGTTTCTGATTCGTGAGAAAATGATCTACGAAAATTGTGCTAAACTTATCGATTCTCCTCGTTTTCAAAGAAAAATACCCGATGTTTTAGATGAAAGCGAAATCGAATCCTTATTAAACGCTCCGGATTTAACTAAACCAATTGGTATACGTGACCGTGCTATTTTAGAATTATTATATGCAAGTGGGTTGAGAGTAAGCGAATTAACCTCTCTGGAGTTTTCACACTTCGATTTAGAAAATTCTATGTTGCGGCTTTGGGGGAAAGGTTTCAAGGAGAGGATGGTACCTTTTGGTGATGAAGCTCGCGAAGCGTTGAATCGATATTTTCAGCAAGCAAGAGAGCAAATATTAAAGGGAAAACGAAGTCGGTCGGTTTTTGTCGGAGTTTCAGGTCGATCTCTAACCCGGCAAAATATTTGGGTAATGATAAAGAAATACGCCCGAAAAGCTGGAATTGAAAAAACGATAACACCACATACTCTTCGTCATACCTTTGCTACCCATTTGCTGGAGAATGGTGCAGATTTAAGAGTTGTTCAGGAATTTTTGGGGCATTCTGACATTGTAACAACCCAAATCTATACCCATATTAATAAAAAAATCCTTAGAGAAGCTTATGCTCGTTCATTTCCAAGAAAATAGTTAGAAAATTGCATTTTTTGAAAATGAGCTTTATCCCTAAGATTTGCTTTTTATTGAACTCGATAATTAAATTTTTAGAAGGGGTGTTTTTATGGAGAATCTACGATCAAAAATTGAAGAAAGTACACGTTTCATTCAAGAAAGAATTGATTATTCACCTGAAATAGGTATTATCTTAGGAACTGGTTTAGGAGCTCTTGCTGATGATATTGAACTTGATCGAGTTATACCCTATGATGAAATTCCATGGTTTCCAGTTTCTACAGTTGAAAGCCATCATGGTAATTTCATTATTGGTGAATTATCAGGAAAGAAGATCGTTGCCATGCAGGGGAGATTTCACTATTATGAAGGATATTCGATGAAGCAGATTACCTTTCCGGTTCGGGTTATGAAAGCACTAGGGATTAATATATTAATAGTCAGTAATGCCGCTGGTGGAATGAACCGGAATATGAAACGTAGTGATTTAATGATAATTTGTGATCACATCAACCTCTTAGGCGACAATCCACTTCGAGGTGAAAATGATCCAGAACTAGGGCCTCGTTTTTTGGATATGTCAAATGCGTATGACCCAGATCTCATTCAATTAGCTCAACAAATCGCCCTTGAAAAAGGGATATATGTAATGAAAGGTGTCTACGCTGCTCTGGCTGGGCCAAATTTTGAAACTCCCGCTGAATATCGTTTTTTGATCTCTATTGGTGCAGATGCGGTTGGAATGTCAACGGTGCCTGAGGTTCTCGTCGCTCGCCATGCTGGTATGAAAGTTTTTGGAGTATCTTGTATAACCGATTTGGCTATTGATGGAGTGATAGAACCGGTATCTCACGAATTGGTCATCCAAGCAGCCAACGAAGCTCAACCAAAGCTTAAGCTTCTCATTCGAGAATTAGTGGGCAGAATAAACTTCGCATGAATTCACAACTATGGATTGCTCTTTTGAGCTTTTCTCCCATTTCGGAAATTAGAGGGTCTTTGCTTTATTGGGCATCGAATCCGGTAATTCCATTCTGGCAAGCTCTTCTTATTTCAATTTTATTCAATCTTCTTCCATTTTTCTTCGTGGTGTTTTTTCTTAATGCTATCTTATCAGTATTTTTACGATTTCAATGGTTTCAATCACTCTGGGACAAACTGGTGCTCAGTACTCGGAAGAAATTTCAGAAATATGAGAAATGGGAGCAGATCGGCTTGGCTTTTTTTATCGGAATTCCACTCCCTTTTACCGGAGTATGGACGGGTTCTTTGATATGTTTTTTAATGGGCTGGCCAATAAAAAAATCCCTTCCCTTTGTTTTGTTAGGTTTAGGAATTGCATCGACTATTGTGAGTGTAATTGTGCTTTCGGGGAGGAGTCTGTTCACTCTTTTTTAATATATAGGGTTATGGTTTTAGCAACTTTACGCAGGACCAGGGTCTATCCTTAAAATACCGTGAACCGTGAACCGCTACTCCCGTTATTACCTTTTTAAATTTTTTCCTCGCCCCTGGAGGGAGAGGTGGAGGTGAGGGGTAACTGTATTTTCATCCTCATCTGGTGCTACCAAAGCAGCATGAGGGTCTATCCTGAAAATACACGGGCATGATAAATCAAGCCCCTACAAAATATTTAAAAAACGGAGGGGCGACAATTTATTGCGCCCGATTCATGTAGTGACCTGCCATGGCATGTCGAATCTTGTTTTTCATACTCAACTGGTGCCACGAAAGTGTCATGAGGATGAACTAAAAACTTGGAAACAGAAAAAAAATTCACAAATGATTAAAAAAATAAGATATCTACTTGCGGAGAATAAACAATGTTAAAAAGTATTGAATGGAAAAAGAATCACATTAGGTTTCTTGATCAAAGACAACTCCCATTAAAAGAAAATTTTATTGAAACTCAAGACTTTCGGGTTATTGCTGATGCTATTTCAGCTCTTGGTTTGAGGGGAGCCCCTTTGATTGGAGTAGGAGCAGCCTATGGTATTGCTTTGGGAGCTCAGGAGGCTTTGAACGGCCATAGGGATCAATATTTTTCCTTTTTAGAATCTGTTGACCAAACCTTACGATCCACTCGACCAACCGCTGTAAACTTATTCTGGGCTTTGGATCGAATGAAAAAGATTTGGAAGGACGCAGAAATACAAGGAATATTACCTCATGATTGTACTGAAAAACTTCTTGAAGAAGCTATTAAAATACATAATGAAGATATTCAAACCAATCAAAGTATTGCAAAACAAGGATCTTCTCTCATTCAGGATGAAGATGCCATATTAACCCATTGTAATGCTGGAGCATTAGCCTGCAGTGCTTGGGGAACAGCGTTAGGAGTAGTATACTGGGCAGCTCTTCAAGAAGGGAAAAAGCTGACAGTATATGCCGATGAAACCCGACCACTTCTTCAGGGAGCGCGTCTTACCACTTTTGAACTTTTGAAAAATCATATTCCGGTCACGCTTATTACTGATAATATGGCCGGTTATCTTATGGCTCGGGGACAGATTCATAAAATTATTGTGGGAGCCGACCGTATAGCAGTCAATGGAGATACAGCCAATAAAATCGGAACCTATTCATTAGCGGTTTTAGCATCTCATCACAATATTCCTTTTTATGTTGCCGCTCCATTATCAACGATTGATATCCACATTACCTCTGGAGAGGACATACCTATTGAAGAGAGAAAACCAGAAGAGGTGTTTTATTTTGGAGAAAAACGAATAGCACCCCAAGGCATTGAAGCATGGAACCCGGCTTTTGATGTGACGCCACACCAACTGATTCGGGCTATTATTACCGAGAAGGGGATTCTTTATCCTCCTTTTGTTGAAAAACTCACCCTTTTAAAACAAGATGAGTAGAATTGATATGTGTCTATCCTGTAAACTACAACAGGATAGCAGCCTACGGCGTAAGATGAAAAAAATTGTAAAAGACAAAAACTGAGAGGATAG
>JAAYUP010000005.1 GCA_012517635.1 Candidatus Atribacter alterifermentans | reverse complement strand
TGCTTTTCCGCGTGAGGATCTCATCTTTTTATATTTAATTTTGGAAAAGATTTAAAAGGATGAGATTCTTACGTCGTCCGGTAGAAGATACCGGACTCCTCAGAATGACAAACTGGGTGGCAGAGATTGCCACGTCACTGCGTTCCTCGCAATCAGGCTGTGTCACAATTCCTTTCTTTCACCAAGAATAGCTTGAATGTGGAGGTTAAAGTACATTTCTCTTTAGTCTTTCGTTATTTATTCCTAATATTACCGTAAAATATTAGCATAAGTGGAGTAAATAATTTACAAGATCGGTTATTACACAGTCTGAATGACGGAACGGGTGGATGAGATTGCCACCTAACACGCTTGGAAAAACCATCAAAGCGTCAATTTTATTGTCACTTTTAAACTGTAATCCATAGGTTGTTCCCTCACGCAATAATGGTTATAGGTGTGTGTATTTTCATTCCTATATAGCTCTGCGAAACAGCATGACGGTCTATTACACTTTAAAAACAGCCCATAACCTTATCTGAAACTGAGAAAAGGAAAATTGTTTAATGTGACTTACAAAATTATAACACGGGAGCAAAAAAGACATGATTAATAAACTTTCTTTTAAGAGGATAAGAACCAGAGGCCTATTAGAAGATGCCCATAAAAATGGCGCCCTTAAGCGGATTTGAACCGCTGTCGCCGCCTTGAAAGGGCGGTGTCCTTACCTGGCTAGACGATGAGGGCGCAAACTCATTATTTCTCTTGTAAAACAAGCAGTGATTGTTCTATAGAAATTATCCTTTAATATCAAGACCCCCAACCAAAAATTTTCACAAAAAATTTTAAAAAGCCCGGAAAACCCGGGCTAATTCATTCTTATTCCTTTGAAATGGCACTGGTCGGGCAAGAGTCAATCGCTTCATCAACACATTCCAGGCTTTCATCAGCTCCTGGTTTCACACTAGCCTTACCATCAGAATTCATTTCAAAAACATCCGGACAAATTTGAACACACAACTCACAACCGATACAGGCTTCTTCGTCAATTTTTATTGCCATAGAACATTCCTCCTATCCATAGTGTTGATAAATCATTGCCCATTATATCATATTCATTTTAAAAAATTGATTTAAAAAAATTAAAAAAACTAGTATTCATAGCTATCCAGTGGGTTCTCTCTTTTTCAAGTATAGTCGTTGAGCTAACTCTTTTCCTCGCTTTGTCTTAAAAAACTTGTTGATGAATCCCTCTAACTTCTCTTTTCGAATATTTTCTTTTTGCAGGTTAACCAGCATATCGGCTTCAATTAAAACTTGAAAATCAATCCCATCCACTCGTTTAAAGTTGTGATGATTTCCAACAATAAAGGCAACTCGATCGATTGTCCCATTTAGTTCTCCTGCTTTTTCCATGATTTGCCGAACCAGGGGTGGCCCTTCGATGTGCTGGTATTTTCCCATTCGGGACCCATACTTCTTTTCTGCTACCAAAATCCCAATATCATGTAAAAGAGCTGCAATAGAAGCCGTTCTTTTCTCCTCTGTGCTCATTTCCGGTTGTCCAGAAAGGATTTCTTGGGCATAGGTATAAACCTTTTGGGTATGATCGACCATATGTTCGTCATCGCGAAACACCTTTTTTACTTCATTCCAATACCAGTTGATATCTTTATTCATCACTCTCTTTTCTCCTTTTTTTTATTCCTCCGGCGTCATTTCATTCATCAACTTTCGGATTTCTATTTCATTAAAACCAAAGTAATGACCAATCTCATGTAGAATGACTTCTTTTAAAACCTTTGGCCATTCTTTCTCATCGTTAACTGCCTTCAATAAATTTTCATAGAATAATGATATACGATCTGGTAATAAAAACGTATATCCCGGACCTCTTTTGGGAAGCGGTACACCGTGGTAAAGCCCTAACAACATTGACCCCCGAAATTGCCGGCGTATTTCAGCATTCGGACGATCTTCAATGATAAATTCCAAATTTTTGATATTCTCCTGAATATCATCCGGGAGCTGATCGAGGATATCCCGTACCATAATCATGATGTGTTCTTTTTTCATATGACTTAAAACCTCTTTATTCTCGTCCCTTCCCAGAGTCGACCAATTCTAAAAGTGCTTCGGGGTAAGGATTAAAAAATCGTTGTTGCTTTAAATAGGGTTCGTCAAAACGAATAACCCAAGATCGTAAAAGATGCAAAACGGTTGCAAACGTACTTTTCCCCGATCGGTATTTTTCCAAAGAGTCCAAAAAAAAGGCTTTTTCTTGAGAATGAAGACGAGTTGAAAAGTACCCAAGAGCGTGCATCAACACATTAATGACCGCTGGCACTCTAACTGGTCGGGAAATGGCCTTAAGAAGATGGTTCCGGTATTCATGATATACTGCATCAATCGAATCGTTATCGATGTGAGCAACAATTCTCCCCATAACTCGCATCTCGCTTTGATTATAGGCCATGAGTAGGAGCTTTAACTCGGTATGAAACTGAACGAGGTTTCTGCGAGTTGGTTTGTCCATCATTTGCCGAAATTGTGCCAACAAAAATAACGATGTGTAAAAATGATCTCGAATTTTAAAATTCGTCAGTCGTCCTTCATCTTCGATCGGATAGGAAGGAAATATTGAGAAAACCGCCTCACCAAAAAACCCTCGAGTGGTTCCAATTGAAGGTCCTTTTTCCAAACTCTGGTATATTTTGACATCTTTTATTCCACAAGAAGGCGACCTTCCTTTCAAAATAAACCCATCAACTTCTGGTAATTTCTTTAAAAAGTCAGTTGTAAAATGATTCATCTCCTCAGTACAATCCCGACCAGTAGCTGGTTGCATAAGTTTCAGGGTTCCATCTTTCGCGACGATACGAATCGGGTCTCGGGGTACGCCTAAACCAATTTCCACTTCGGGACATACCGGAATAAATTCAACAAAGGGTTTTAGTTTCTCAACATAATCAACTGGGATGGTTTGTCCGTTATATCGGCAGGAATCAAAACCCAAGCATTTACTGATGACAACAACAGGTTTGGAAAATTGATCCATATTACTCTTCCCTCCCTCGATTTTCCTCCGCTTCATACTTTGAAATATACTGATCAACATCAAACTTGGAACGCGCTCCCCGATAGCTCATGTAGCGAACTTTTCCGAATACCGGTCGCTCAGCCCAGGCACGATCATGAATTCCTCCGATACTCCAGGCAATCCCGGTATATCCATTTGGATCCCTTCCATCCAGTTCATATCGGTCGTTTAAATAGATGGCTATTTGTAAAGCTTCTTCTGGTGTTTCGGACCATTCCAATATCTTTTTCGCCCAGTACATTCTCATATATCCATGCATTTTTCCAGTATAAACCATTTCTTTTTGCGCAGCATTCCAGAGGGGATCATGAGTTTGAGCAAGCTCAAACTCTTCTTGAGAATAGAGATACTCTCTACGGTCACTTCGATGATGGTTGAGAGTAGCCCGGGCCCAGTTGGGAAATCCGCTAAAGCGATCGTAATCAAGATTGTACCAACAAAAATTATCCGAAAGTTCTCGTCGAACAACAACTTCTTCTAAAAATGCTGTTTTTTTATCCTTGGCAATAGAAGCTTTTTGAACGTCCAAAGCAATTCTTTGTGCAGAAATGTGGCCAAAATGGAGAAAGGGTGAAAGATTCGATTGTCCATCAGCATTTGGATCATTTCGCTGGCTGTCATACAATTCCAGTTTTTCTTTAAGAAATTGGTGGAGCTGTTGCAAAGCGTTTTTTGAACCGGGAATAAACTGAGTTACCGGTAGAATAGATGTGTCTCCTGGGCAGTGACGAAGTACATCATCCCAATTGATTGATTGACTCTGCCACGATTGGTGAAAATCGTTCGTTTGAATAGTTGGAAATTCATCAAGAAATTCAGGTAATAATCGAGATATTTTCGGTCGAATCGTATACGCTCCGTACTCTTGTTTGGGAGAAGCTATCCACACCGGCACAATATTATGAGCATCGACTTCATGAATTGCAATTGGACATTTTTCCATGAGCTGATCTTTCCAATGTCTTTTTATTCGGAGAGGATCAAAATCGGTAATCAACAAAGAAGCTTGGGTTGTCTCAATAAAGTGAGGTAAAACATCAATCGGATTCCCTTGGAGAAAAAAACAAGGAATTTTATAATCTGCCAGGACTTCAAAAGTTTGGCGTAATCCCCTCAGCATAAAGTCAAATTGACGTCGGGTTGCACCGAGAAAATCATCAATCAGGCAGAACACCACACCCAATGGGACCTTTTGTCGGGTTGCTTCTTCTATGCCATAGATAAGAGCCCAATTGTCTTCGGCTCTCTGGTCCCGAGACATCCAATAAATAACCGGTCCTTTCCGGTCAATTCCATTTTGCAAGACACGGACTCGCTTGGGATTCATTCTTTTCCTCCATTCTGAAAGTAGGTATTAAAAAACTCGTCGGTTATCTTGTCCCATCTTTTTCTCCGCTCATCCGTGATTGTGTGAGATAAATGAACCATCATGGTTAAACGCGGATTCGCTCTTAAAATTTCTCTATTTTTAATGATAAACCGCCAAAATAATCCATCCCATACCTCGCTCCACTGACCGGCTTTATAGTTACTCATCGATCTGATATAACGAGAAGAACTAAAATAAGGCTTAGTCATCATTTTTCCTCCATCAGCATATTGACTCATACCAAATATGTTGGGAACCATTACCCAAGGATAGGAATCGACAAAACATTCCATAAACCAGCGATACACCTCTTTTGGATTCACCTCGCATAGAAACAAAAAATTCCCAATTAACATGAGACGTTCAATATGGTGAAGGTAGGCATTTTTAAGAACACGATTGAGGGCTTGATCAATTGGCGGAATTTCAAAACGGCCAGTATACATTTCAAGAGGCAACTTTCGATGATGATTCCAAAAATTAGAACAATATTGTTCCTTTCCAATATGTTCATAAATAATTTTTACATATTCTCTCCATCCAATAAGCTGCCTGATAAATCCTTCAAGTGAATTCAAGGGAATAGGATTCTCAGCATGAAAATCGAAAATCTGTTTGAGAACCTGGTTCGGTGTAAGTAAGCCTGAATTAAGTAAGGGAGATAAAACTGAATGGAATAGAAACGAATAATCGGAATGCATTGCATCTTCATAGGGTCCGAAATAAATCAAACGATGAACTATGAAATCATGAAGCCACCGTTCAGCATCGACATGAGTAATGGGATAAAAAAATCCTTCTGGATTTCCTGGGTTCTGAGAAAAGTTTTTTTGGACATACAATTCTGCTTCTCGCACATAAGAATTTGGAGTTGGAATCCATAATTCAGGAATAGTGATTTTAGTCGGCAGTTTTTTCCGATTCTCAATATCATACGTCCATTTTCCCCCTAAGGGATTACCGTTTTCCATAAGTATATTCAATCTTTTGCGCTGTTCTTTATAAAATGCATTCATTGAAAAATTTCTTTTTCCTTTAAAAAGAAGGAAAGACCATTCCTTTGGGGTAAGAAATTGGGATGATCCATTCCAAATCACGTGAATACCTACTATTTTAAAATCCTCATTTAACTGATCCTTGAGATTAAAATCAGCTGGTTCAATACCGTAAAGAATATGAATGTTATCATTCATTATTGTTAAATAGGGTTGAACTGTTTTCGAAAACGAGCTAAAAGGAATTACTTTTACCCTTAACCCAATAGACCGAAGCTGGTCAGCATAATATTGCATGGATGCTCGATGAAAGATGAGTTTCTTCTTATGAAACTGATACTGGGTAAAATAAGCTGGATGCTCTAAAAGATAGTAAACGCGATTTCGATCGAGATGAATAGAGGGATGAAACAGCTGATCAGGAAGTATGAGTTGTCCTTCTTTCAACGCTTGTATCTCCAAAAAGATTTACTGACCACAAAAACTATATTACATTTTTTTTGGGTAAAATTGTCTTTCTTTCCAGACTGGGACAGAATGAAAAAAGATTTAAATGATAAAGGGAAAAATGTAGAAAAGGTTTTATTTATTCTGCTCCTCTTTTCTCTAATGGTGATTGTTCTCTCTCACGATGATTCTCATTGAAAAGCTTGGAGAAAGCTGATCTTGGGTATCTCATCTAAGTCGTTGGCATAAACCCTTTTAATTAAAAATGAGGCATTCAGAGCTCTCCGCGATATATTATGACTTTTCTTAATTTTTTTGATGGGGTGGGAGGAGCCGGCGAGGTTATCGGGGTGCATTGACGATTGGTCGAGGGTTCTCTCCACCAGGGTATGGGCGGGATGATATCATAGTTCACCTCGTGGGACGGCTCCACCCCTTGGTTTGTATTATTGATATTGCTCCATGATTTTGAAAAAATGGATTCTTTTTGGATGCTTAGTCACCAGTTTCCTTTTCGATATACGAGATGCACTCAAAATGAAGCCAAGTTTTTGGTATTCTTCCCTCTTCGATTATTCTCTTTTTCCCTAATCAATTTCTAATCTGTTTTATCCTGATTTTTCGGATGTTCTATCACTCAACTTACTTCGACATTCTGACGAGTCTGGTTTTTTTACCGGACGAAAAGAGAACCCCATCTACCCACTCCGTCATGGCGAGGAAGAACAGCCAACGGCG
>JAAYUP010000404.1 GCA_012517635.1 Candidatus Atribacter alterifermentans | reverse complement strand
TATCCACTTCTGGGAATTCAAAAGATAAAATCTCTTCAATCACTTCAGCACATTGATCTATAATACTTAAGAATGGAAGGGCATAAATAATTCGAGGAAGCAGTCCAGATTGCTGATGAATCTTCTCTCTCAGTTTAAAAGCAAAAGCAAGAGCTGCGATTGTCTTCCCCATTCCGGTTGGTAAATTTAATGAGAATAATGGATTTTCAATTGATTGATTGATATTTATTACTTCTTGGAAAGCTCGTTCCCGCATTTGATTCAATACGCTTGCTTCATGAGTACGGAATCTTTCTCGATATTTTTGGATGGCACGAAATGGAATGGTTTGCTTTCTTGATGGGAGTGCTGATTGAATTACTACTTCGGTTTTATCCCCATCTATGAGCAGAGAAAAAAGGAGATTGGCAAAAAAATATATTTTGAGGTTATTCATATTCCTCCATTTTCTCCGCTCTTCTTTCATCAAAGTCGGAAAAGAATGAACCCAGTTCTTCAAATTCTGGAGCGTTGGAATAGTTGAAAGACCATATTTATAGAGATTTTCAATTAGAATTGACCATTTTTCTTGGTCGATATTGTCGATCTGCTTTTTGACCAAATCTATTTCTTCATCTTCAAGGTAAGCTTCTGTTTCTGGATTTTCGAGGTCGCCATGATGGCGTAGAACTGTCATATAGCCCAGCATAGGCATTTCATTATTTTGGAATTGTTCTTTGAGTATATGGTAGGTTATCAAAGCGGAAAACAGAGAATGACGTGACAGCTTTTTAGGAACTCGTTCACCTTTTAAATGTTTTTGAAAAAAGTCAGTCGCTTTTCCCAAGTCATGAGTTAACCCGACGATTTTGGCAGTTATTCCTAAAGCGGATTCTGCCAAATCGTCAGGCATTTCACTTAAATAATGAACGATTAGCTTTTGAGTTGAAATTAAATGGTCTTCAAGAAGTTTCCCAGGATGAGAATAAAGTTGAGAAGGTAACAATTTTTTCTCCATTCTCTAATTCAATACAATTTCCTTTTTTAAAAGTAAGGTTATTCCCACTTGACTCAAATAACACTTCTTCATAACTTTTAACTATCCGATTATTATCCATATTAACGGGTATTCTTTCACGAAAATATCTTTTGCCTTCTTCAATTTTCAATTCATTAAGATTGATTTGGGTAATTGGAATAACAGAGTCAATCGAAAAATGGTCTTCAAAGCTTATTTCCTTTCCTTCAAACTCTCCAATCCAAGAATAATCTCTAATCAATTCCGAAAGACCAAGCGAAAAGGTGTAATAGGTCCAGTGGTTACGAATATGGGAACGAACTTTTTGATAAATTTCATTTTCACCATGAGAAAAATAAACTCGATATCGTGGAGACTTAAGGAATTCGGTACGGATTTGCGTTCTTGGTTCATGATTCTTTTTGCTAATTAATTGCCAAGCATTTCCCTTGGTGTTGATATGATTTAAGCCCATACGTACTTTTTGAATTGGATTTAAAATACGAATTGCATATTGACACCTATCAAATGATAAAATATCTAAATAATTTTTTTTATCAATTCCACAAATAGCAGCTATCATGCCTCCAATAGTTGGTGGAGGCGGAAAAGAAAAGGTTAACGGCGACGAGGTAGTATAGAATTTCTTGAAATGAGCATAATCCCCATAAATGTCAAAAGCTAAATATTTCATATCCTACTCCATTTAAAAATGAAATGGTCGAAGAGGATAATCAGAAAATACTTTTGGAAAGGTAGTTCCTTCTCCGTTAAGAGTGAACTTAACTTGATCATCAATTTGATAACCAAGGGTAATAATTTCATTTTTTCTTTTTTGCAAAACCTGAACTAATTGATTGATTTCTATTGTCCCCTCATTTATGGAGCGAATTTCTTCATCGCGTTTTTCATGAACGAATTGAATCATATTGTCAAGCTCACCAATGTGATACATACCTGGCTGGTATTGGATCCAAACAAGCATTCGAGGCTGATGTCCAGCTTTTGAAACCGATATAAGGTTTTTTGTTCCATTCCATATAGCTTCTAATAAGAGTTGAACATCCTGATCAGTGGCCAAAGTATATCCCTGATTTTGAGCTGCTTTCTCATTGACGACACCATAAAAAGAAATAAGAGAATAGGGAAGTACATATCTTTCGGTAAAAGTGCCTTGAGCTCTATCTTCACCAGAAGGCATAACGGTTGTTCCTTTGACAAATACTGGCATAACTCGGTGGAGCGATCTCCCAAATTTAAATTGCACCGGTCCAGTAAGCGCTAAGGTAAATTCTTTGATAGCTATTGTTGCTCCGAAAAGTCGGATATCTATGCACTGATTGATCACTTCTTCATTTTGATTTTTGAATTTTTCCATTCTATTTTCTTTGGTAACCAGCTTTTTATTATCATCTCGTATTTCTTTAATAAAAATATCCAAACCTCGGTAATCATAGAGGTAATCTCTTATGGTTCTTTTTAATCTCACGTCAGTCACAATATTTCGATTGGTCTCTTCATCAATTCGTGGTTTGTTTTCATCAACTGGGTCACCATTGGGATTGCCCCAACTTACATCATAGAGAAATAAAATTTCCGAACGATTATTGATTGATTGAGTCATTTTATTGTACCTCCTCGGGCATTTCTTTTTTGTAAACAATTTGTGCAATTTCATCAGTTAAGTTCATACCAGCTGCAAAGAAAAAACTGATTTCATCAACTGACATATTCCAATCATCTCCTCCACTCATTAAATATTCAGTTGCCAAAGTGGCAATTATTCTTTTTCCTTGATCGAAAGAATCATACTCATTGAGCTTGTTTTGAACCTTGGGAATAAGGCCTCGAATATCTTTTTCATTCATTCGAAGTCCCTTGAGATTTTTCATAAAAGGTTTGGCTTTCCGGTCGTGATATTGTTTTCTAAGCAACAACTCGGTTAATACTCCAGTTAAAACGATTCCTCTCTTGACGGAGTCACGCATAAATTCTCCATATTTATCAAAAAAATTATCAATAGATTGATTATGGCCCATCAGACATTCAACTCCATTCCAATCAAAGGAAATAATATCTAAATCCTGAAAAAACAGGAGATTGCATAAAGCTTTTTTCGTTATTAGTGGAAAATATTCGTCCCGTTGAAAGGCTCTCCGAATATCTTTCATAAAGAAGTGATATAAAAAAGTTTTATTTATTTTTTTTCCAGTAAAAATCGAATCAATAATGTTCAAAAAATAGCCGTTAAGATCGGCGTTTTTCTTTTCAGGTTCAGTTTTTCCAAAAAATTGTCTGATAAAAGAAAAATTGTAGTTTTCGTCGTCAAATAGTTGATCTACTCTCCTTTTTGCTTCAAAAATTCTTTTTAATCGGGAAGGAAAAACATCTTCAATAACCAGAAGAATTCTCTCAGCAGATTGTGACTTCCGAAGGAACAAAAAACTAAAATTTAAAACATCATTTTCATTGACCAAGACATCAAGGATATCATCTTCGGTAATAAGAAATTTTTTTCGTTCTATATTCGATAGCGATATGGTTCGATTTCCTTTTAATGCTTGTAGCGTCTCACTTTTAACAAAATCCTTTCCCAAAAGGAAACGTGGTATTAAAAAATACTGAAGCCCATAAAAGTTAAACATCAAATTCTGCTGGAGGTATTTTTTACCTTCCTCAATGGCTAATATGCATTCTGAACAAAGTGGGAAGTTTCTCCAGGATAATTGTTCTTCAAATCCCCCTACAATAAAACCAGGTTTATCAATTGTATAAAAAGCATAAGGGCTGGCATTTCCATATACCTTTTCTCGCATATTTCCGCAGATAGAACAGGTTTGATTCGAAGCTGATACTGTATCGAATTTTTCATTAACCAGCCTGAGCAACATTTTTTTAAATACTGAGTATTCGCCAATATATTTTCCATCAATCTTTATTGAAATGAGGCAATTGGTTTTTGCAGTAAATCCTTGGGTTAGTTTTTCTATTTCAGCTAAAATGAGAGTTTCTTCATCTTGCATTTCCTTAAGGATCGAAGTAATAAAATTTTTATCTTCGGTTCCTAAATCAATTTGGTTCTTTTGGACTTTTTCAAACCATCCACGGATTTTCATATTCCAAGTTTTTCTTGGATGGGTTAGTTTTGCACAGGGAGTAAAATCAGGACCATTTGCCGATCCTTTACGGTAGAGATATTTCATGACTCTATTTGGTTCGAATTCTTCAATAATAACTTTTTCAAAGAGCTGATTTTGAAAACATATCGCCAATAAAACATATTCCTTTTTTGGTTGTTTCTGTGGAAATGGGTTTTCAACTAAAACTGAAAGAATTTCTTTTTCTTCTTCATTGATATTCCATTCACCTAATTCTTTAATGGTTTCGAGCATGACTTCTCACCTCCTTCCTCATTGAATTTCAAAACACCCAAACCCGGATGAATTCTTACACCCTAAACCAGCGTTGTAACCAACTCCTATCAGTTCTGGACTCCCTGATAGCTGGTATTGCCCCATCCAACCATGAATGATGGTTTGTTTATAAAAGATGATTTTTTCATGGCTTTTGTTTACAAGCAAAGGAGTAATGTGGAACTGGTAGTCTTGACTGGGATTTGTATCATTTATGAGGGTATATTTTTTAAGTAGATTGTCATGCAGCTTCTCCGAAAATTCTTTTTCCCAAGGATTATAATAGTAGGTTTTCTTTTTCCCATCATGACGATACAAAGTGCTATACATAACTATCGGTGATAACATTATGATTTTAGCTTCAGAAGTGAATTTTTTATCAACCATGACTTCTATGCTTTCAGCCCAGACCTTATTTTTTCCTAAAAATAGCTCCTTCTTCCTAACTAAATATTGGGATAAATTCTCTAAAATATTGACTTTGGGTGAGGAAATAATCAAGGAAACCGGGGGATAAAAAGTGAAACCTTTTTCTGGATTAAAACTCATTTTCCCCATCAGACGGGAAAAGGTAAATAATTTGAAGTTCCTATGACCTAATTGATACCCTTGGCTGTGGAGCATATCAGCTAAGCCATCATTGAGATTAGAATATATAAAACCCTGAAGGTGAGTATTATGATGAATAGGTAAGGAAATTGAGTATTGAGATTGTAAATTAATTTTAATTCTCAGTGAATATTCTCTCCTCTCTTTATTTCAATCAATAAACCTATAAAATATTTTAACAAAAAACACTCTTTCGGTATAGTAATTAACCATTATGAATAATAACTGGGAAAGAAGCTCATTCTATTTCCAAGTAGGAAAAATCAAGGTCAGTTGCATTTTGTTTTTGAATCGCAGATGGCTATAAAATTAGATTAAAACGATCATCAAAGACGAAATGTATTTATACCGCTCGATAAATGAATGATCAACAACCTCTTTTTTTATGGTATCATATATTACAAATAAAATATTATATTTTTAGATTTTATATTTTTACTTAATATATATTTATATGTATAATAAACAAAAAAAGGCGTTAAATTCTTCAAGGAGGGTCGTCAATGAATGGAGAACAATTCGTCCTTGGGGCTTTACTCCATGATGTTGGAAAAGCTCTTGAAAGATGCCGTTATTTCGATTTACCTGAAAACCTCCATAAGGAGAAAGTAAACCATGCGCATGTCAAATATTCAGCTTTTTTAATCCAAACCCTCAGGAGTGCCCAAAGTTCTTTTTTAAATCCACGATTAAAAGACCTTTTCACCGAAGAAGTTGAGAAACTCGTCCTTTTCCATCACAATCCTCGTACCCCAGAAGAACTCATTCTCCAAATAGCAGATTGGATTTCAGCTGCGGAACGGGAAGAAGATGAAGAAAACCTTCAGATGTATTACAAAGTCCCCCTCCTTTCAATTTTTTCTCAAAATGGTGAAAATTCAAAGCCACTCTATTACTCATTAAAACCCCTTGACTATGAAACGCTCATGCCCATCACAAAAGACACAGTAGAAACCACAAATTATTCATTACTTATGGATCAGATGCTAAAAGATTTTCCAATGATTGACACCCTTGAAAAACTTTTAGGAATTCTTGAGATTTATTTCTCTTCCGTTCCAGCCCAAACCATGCGGTTTAAAAGTGATATATCACTTTATGACCATTCGCGGGTCACGGCAGCTCTTGCTCATGCTCTTTATATAGATTGGAAGCATGGCCTTCTCGAAACCAACGATTTCCAAGAAATAAAAAAATGGATTCAGCAGAAAGATGGGGCTATTGGTTTTAAAGATATTTTTTTAGTTGTTGAGGGCGATCTTTCCGGAATACAAAATTTCATCTTTAATATCCCATCAAAAAAAGCAGCTCGAAGTCTCAAAGGGCGATCGGTATATTTAGACCTCATCCCTCGATACGTCGCAAAATTTATTTTGGATCAATGTCAGCTTACTCCAGCCAATATCCTCTATGTGGGTGGAGGAAATTTCCAGCTCCTTCTGCCCTGTTCCTGTGAAGAAAAACTGATTCAAATCCGAAAGAAGGTTTCATCTCCACTTTGGGATCTCCATCAGGGAGAAATTGCTTTTACCCTTTCTTCAGTGAAGACTAACTTGGAAGACATTTTTTCATTTCCGATCACCCTTGAAAAACTCCACCATACGATGACCAAAGAAAAACAGCGGCGTTTTTGGGAAATCAAAGAAAACCTCTATGATCAACTCTTTGTTCCAAAGAATGAAATAATTCAGGAGCGGGAACACTGCGTCTCATGCGGACGTAAAGGAACTCCCTATCCTGATCACGATGAAGTTCTTTGTCCAATTTGCTGGTCACTGGTTAAACTCACTGATACCTTGAAAAATGCCAAATATCTTGTTGAAAAAAGAGTATCCCCAGATCAACGGCTTCCTCATTCTTCCGTTTTTGATTTCTTTGCTTCGCTTGGATATAAAATTGAGTTTGTGAGTTCCTTCTCAAAAGCTAAAATCGACGAGAAAATTTATCGGTTGGAAAGCATGGACCTTCATGCTCCCGATCAATCCCTCTTGGATGGATTCCTCTCCGGTAGTTTTTCTTTCCCCAATAAAACCTTTGATCAAATTGCCCTAACCAGCCTTCATCCCGAGGATAATGACAAGAAAATTGGAAGCCCCAGACTTGCTTATCTCAAAATGGATCTCGATAATCTGGGAAAACTATTCTCTCATATCGCCAATAAAGAGAAAGAACGCTCTGGAGAAGCAACCTCGTTTTCTCGTATTCGGACTCTTTCGAGACGAATTGAGCTCTTTTTTAATTTCTACCTGGTGCATTTTATCCGAAAATACGATCCGGATCAAACCAAAATTTATCCGGTCTTTGTGGGTGGAGATGATTTATTTATAGTAGGAAATTGGGAAGCTACTGTTGACTTGGCTAGAAAAATAAGAGAATCCTTCCAAGAATATACCGGCAAGAACCCTATATTTACCCT
>JAAYUP010000403.1 GCA_012517635.1 Candidatus Atribacter alterifermentans | reverse complement strand
GCAGATATTTTCAATATTATAAGGAATTTCAGGAATGAGAATGACATCACCACCACCAGCTATTCCAGAATACAACGCAATCCATCCAGCATACCGGCCCATTACTTCTACCACCATAACTCGATGATGAGCTTGAGCAGTGGTATGAAGTCGATCAATCGCATCGGTAGCAACCCATACTGCAGAGTCAAAACCAAAAGTAAAATCGGTTTCCGACAAGTCATTATCGATAGTTTTTGGAACTCCCACTATGTTTAAGCCTTTTTGAATAAACCTATCTGAAATATGGAAAGTCCCGTCACCTCCAATAGTAATGAGAGCTTGCAATCCCATGGAGTGATAATGATCTACAACTTCTTGAGACAAGTCTTTGAAACAAAGCTTTCCATATTCGGTGCAGGGATATTTGAAAGGATTGGCTTTATTAGAGGTTCCCAAGATTGTTCCCCCCAAGGGCATAATTCCTGACACATCATTATATTGGAGGGTTCTCCATCTTCCTTCAACTAACCCTTCAAAACCATCAAAAATCCCGTATATTTCCATTTGGTAATCTAATATTGCTTTTTTTACTACAGCATGAATTACGGCATTAATGCCTGGACAATCACCACCAGCACTGAGTACTCCAATTCGATGTATAGACATTTTCGAATCACCTCTCTAAAATTGCAACCGCTCGTGTGAAACTGCTATCAATTCCTTCCACTCGATAAGGAAAGGCAAACAATACGAAAGGAGTTATTGTGATTTGATCTAAGTTGTCCAAACCTTCGATAAGCAAAATATCCTGAGCCATAAGGATTTGATGAAAATACCGCGTTTTTTCAACGGTTTTTCCCAGATGAAAATAACTATCAATTCCAACCATTTTTACTCCGCGATCGCGAAGCCAGATTCCTGCTTCCGGTGAAAAAGAAGGGAGTAATTCTCTTTTTCCAGTTTGGTTCACTTTTTTCAGATTTTCTTTATCACAGTTTCGTCCAATAACAATATCGCCTTTTTCAATTCTTTGTCCCAGTTGGCTTTCAAGAAGGTCCTTGGTCACTTCATCATGAGTTTCACTCACATCAAAAAAATCACAAAACCAGGCACGGCCACAAAAGGTTTCGAGCGAAAACTGTTCCAAGTCTTTCCCGTTCTCAAAAAAATGAGCCGGGCTTTCAATGTGAGTTCCAACATGAGAATGAGTAAAAATTTCGTGTTTCCAAGTTCGATCGTGTAAGTAACTTCGTTCGACCCGAAAGGGACGAGTGGGTGTTCCTGGAGGAACTATTTTCTGGGAAAGGTCAACCAGCTCCAGATCTTTGCTGGTAAATAAGTTTTTCATATCAATCCTCCTAGCATTGGAATTCTATCCTGATTATTTTACAATATATAAAGAAATAATAAACCACCATGTCCCAGAAAGAAGGATATTCTATGTTATTCCATACCTTTTGCCATATCCCCTCAATAGGTGAAAAGACGGAAAGAAAAATTTGGCAGGAAGGCATTTTTAATTGGGACGATGCTCTCACAGACCCCCTGTTTCGAAAAATTCTCCCTGGAAATATCTCAGATCGGGCATATTCGATGGTGGCTCGTTCCTATGAAAAAATTGAAAAAAAAGATATTCGCTTTTTTACTGAAAAATTTCATAACTTTAACCGTTGGAGAATTTTTTCTCATTTTCGTTCACAAGCAGTATTCTTAGATATTGAAACGAGCGGATTAAATCCACCGAACGATTACATTACCGTTATTACACTTTTTGACGGAAAGAAGATTAAAACCTATGTACATGGAATCAATATGGCTGATTTCATTGATGACATTTACCATTATCAAATCATCATTACTTTCAATGGAAAATGTTTCGATCTCCCTTTTATAGAAAGGTATTTCGATATGAAGCTGCCACATATTCATTTCGATTTAAGGTTTATGTTGAAAAGCATGGGTCTTTCCGGTGGACTAAAAGTATGTGAAAAGTCTTTAGGAATAGATCGGGGCAAATTAAAGGGTATCGATGGGTATATGGCCGTTCTTCTCTGGCAAAAATACTTAGAAGGCTGTACCGAAGCCTTAGAAACTCTCATTGCGTATAACGTTGAAGATACTGTCAATCTTGAAAAGCTTATGGTCTATTTTTATAACTTTAAAGTCAGTGAGCTTTCTTTTCCTCATTTAGCTCTTGAAGAACCTCGAAAAAAAATTCAAATTGCTTCCCGGATTTATCCTGAAGTCATTAATGAAATCCGCTATGAAAAATTACGATTCTTAAAGAAAGGGAGGGTTTAATTTGGTAGAATCCGTTTCTCAAGAGGACATCCAATCCATTCTCCATGCCGATGAAAGTGATCCATTTCATATTTTAGGAATGCATTCCGTAAAAAGTATCCCAGGAATTTTTGTTCGATTATTTTATCCTGGTCTTCTCTCTGCTGAGGTTATTGATCCTGAACAACCTCAGCAACCATGGACAATGAACCGAATTCATTCCGAAGGCTTTTACGAGGTATATATACCCAACCGAAGTTTTTTTCGATATCTTTTGAAACTAACCAAAAAGAATGGCGAAATTATTTTAACCCGAGATCCCTATTCTTTCCTTCCTCTCCTTACCGATTTGGATATTTATCTTTTCAACGAGGGGACCCACCTCGCTATTTATGATTTTTTAGGAGCTCACTTCAAAACCATAGATAAAACAATGGGAATACTTTTTTGCGTTTGGGCTCCCAATGCTCGACGGGTAAGTGTGGTAGGAGATTTCAATGAATGGGATGGTCGAATTCATCAAATGAGAATGATTGGTTCATCCGGAATATGGGAAATATTTATCCCAAATGTCCCTCTGGAAGCACGATATAAGTTCGAAATTAAAACCCAAGAAGGACATCTTCTTTTGAAATCTGATCCAGTAGCCTTTTATGCAGAAAAGACTCCACTTACCGCCTCACTTACTTACGACCTGAGCGGTTATAATTGGCGTGATCATGATTGGATCGAAAAACGGAAATCATCGAGTCTTCTTACCACACCGATGAGCATTTACGAAGTCCATCTTGGATCATGGAAAAAAGGAGAAAACTCTTCTTTTCTCAGTTACCGAGAGCTGGCTCATCAACTGGTGGATTACGTTCAGGAAATGGGTTTTACCCACCTAGAACTCCTTCCTATTTGTGAACACCCCTTTAACGGATCCTGGGGCTATCAGGCTACCGGTTATTTCGCTCCCACCAGCCGTTTTGGAGAACCAAAGGATTTTATGTATTTTGTCGACTATTGCCACCAAAATGGAATTGGTGTGATTCTGGATTGGGTTATTGCTCACTTTCCAAAGGATGGTCATGGACTGGGACGCTTTGACGGTACTGCGCTTTATGAACATATTGATCCAAGAAAAGGTGAACACCCCCATTGGGGAAGTTATATTTTTAACTACGGTCGTAAAGAGGTACGTTGTTTTTTAGTCTCGAATGCCATGTATTGGTTAAAAGAATACCATATTGATGGCTTACGGGTTGATGCCGTTGCATCAATGCTCTATCTTGATTACGGTCGAAATCAAGGCGAATGGCTTCCTAATCAATACGGCGGGAAAGAAAACCTTGAAGCAATTGACCTCATTCGTTATTTCAATGAAAGCGTCTACCATCGATTTCCTGGAACGATGACTATAGCCGAAGAGTCCACGGCATGGCCAGGCGTTACTCTTCCACCTTATACAGGTGGCTTGGGATTTTTGTTCAAATGGAATATGGGGTGGATGAATGATTTTCTCGCTTATATGAGTAAAGATCCTATATATCGTAAATATCACCATCAAAATTTAACTTTCCCTCTTATGTATGCATTTTCTGAAAAT
>JAAYUP010000402.1 GCA_012517635.1 Candidatus Atribacter alterifermentans | reverse complement strand
GATTATTCTTTTACTTATAATTTTACAATTCATTGATGATCGGAAAGTTGCATTTTTAGCAATCCTTCCCTTTGTGTTTTTCCCCTCTGCAATGACCTGGTATACGCAAATCCATAAAGATGGATATTTTATTTTGGGAAATCTCCTTTTTCTTTATGGGTGGCTATTATTAATTGAAATAATAAGGGAAAATGGAAAATGGCAAGAGATCTTTATAAGAGTTTTATTAATTGAATTAGGCACATTTTTTATCTGGTTAGTACGCCCTTATGGGGTACAAATAATACAGGGACTTACTTTCATTATTAATGTTGTGATATCAATTCTATTAGTATGCCTATTTCTTAAAAAAAGAATACCTCTTAAAAAGATGCTTATTACTATTTTATTATGCTGGATGGTCCTCGTTATGATTACTCCGTTTACTAAAGGTGGGATTGATACTGGAGAACCGATTGTTCAAGTATACTGGGTAAACTCACGGTGGATACCTGATTTTATCGAAAGTAAATTTTATCATCTCTCAAAAGTCAGGGAAGGTTATAGTGATAAATATCAGGAAGCTGGAAGTAATATTGATATTAATATTCATTTTCACTCAATGAATGATGTTTTTGGATTTATTCCAAGAGCAATGGAAATAATTTTGTTTGCTCCATTTCCGAATGATTGGTTAGGAGAAGGAACGACTGATTGGAATACGATAATGAGAAGGATTTCAGGTTTTGAGATGATTATTGTTTACATTTCGCTTTTTTCTTTAATTTTTTTCATGATTAATAATTGGCGAAATGTTAAATTTTGGCTGCTTCTTTATTTTTGCATGGGGATGATGCTTATTTATGGTTTGACGATTCCAAATATCGGTTCTCTATATCGAGTTCGTTATGGTTTTCTTTTGACAGTAGTAGCTTTTGGTTGGGTTGAGTTGACTTTTTTCTTTCGGAAAAAAAGTTTGCTTTAATACATCGTCATTATCGAAAGGTCAATAAGATATGTCAAGAAGAAAGGATTCTATAAAGGAAATTCATAAGATTCTATTCCTTGCTACTGTTGATACCCATTTGTGTTATTTTCATATCCCGTTTATGAAGTTGCTCAAATTGAAAGGCTATGATGTTGAAGCTGCTGCGGCGCCAGTTGATGGATTTAAAGAAAAGAAAGAGAAGGAAGGCTTCGTCTTTCATTCGATTCCTTTTTCAAGAAATCCCCTTCATCCCAAGAATATTGGTGCTTTTTTTCGCTTGTTGCAACTTTTAAAGAAAAACAAGTATCTTTTAATTCACACCCACACACCGGTGGCGAGCTTTTTGGGAAGATTTGCTGCTAAACTGGCTGGGATTCCGTCTGTCCTCTATACCGCCCACGGGTTTCATTTTTTTGAAGGAGCGCCTCGAAAAAACTGGTTGCTCTATTATACGGCCGAAAAAATTGTAGCTAAGTGGACAGATGCTCTGTTAGTGATGAACCAGGAGGATTTTGAGAATGGGAAAAAGCTGGGTTTTGTGCCAGGGAAAAGCCTTTTTTTGGTTCATGGAGTAGGAGTGGATATCAAGAGATATTCTCAGGTTCATGAAGGGAGCACAATTCGAGACGAGCTGGGGATATCGAATGATTCTGTGGTCATCACTTGTATAGCGGAATTTAACCAGAATAAAAATCATGATTTTATAATTCAAGCTTGGCCTGAAATAAAAAAGAAAAAGATGAATACTAATCTCATTCTCGTTGGTGATGGTGAGTTGTTAGAAACAATGAAAGAAAAGATAACTTCAAGTGGCATATCCAGTGTATTTTTTCTTGGAAAAAGGGAAGATATCCCTCAAATTTTAAGTGGATCCGATATTGGTTTGTTGGTATCAAAAAGAGAGGGTCTCCCTCGGTGTATCATGGAAACTATGGCTGCCGGGAAGCCTGTAGTGGCAACCGATATCCGCGGTAATCGTGATTTAGTTGAAGATGGAGTAAATGGATATTTAGTTAAGTTAGGTGATATTGAAGATCTAACTCATTCGATCATAAAGCTGGCGGAGGATGTTGACTTGAGGAAACAAATGGGGAAAAAGGGGAGGGAAATGATCGAAGCCTATTCTTTAGAGAACGTTTTGGAAGAAATGTCTGAGATTTATGATAAGTTTTTAGAATGAATCATGAAAAAACTGTGGAATTGAGGAATTGCGGAAATGTGGAATTGCGAAAATGCAGTGATAAGTGATGAGTGAACAGTGCTCAGTAAAAGACCTGTGGAATTGGGTAGGTGTGGAAATGTGGAATTAATGAAAAACCGTGAGTCATTAGTCGATAAGAACTATGGAATTTATGAATGTCTAGGCCAGACAATTAATCAATTCCGATGAATTCAATATTACTTTTCAAACAAAAACTGCAGTATAGCGATTTTCTTATGCTTCTTGCATTATACTTTTACCTGGAATTACTATGTTTATTGTACTTATTTCTAATTTGTGGTTATTTCATTTTAGCTTTCAAGGGTTTTCAAGTATTTTTTTATT
>JAAYUP010000401.1 GCA_012517635.1 Candidatus Atribacter alterifermentans | reverse complement strand
CATATTCATAAAAAGGAGGTGAATAAATCGAGTCATTTTTCAAAGAGAGATGGCTTTTCATTCAAGTAAGGTCATCTCTGTGTTTAAAAAGAGTCTCCGGTGTTTGCTAAGAGTAAATTGCGAACATTATTTGACACATACCATTTTAAAATTTTGAAAACAGTTAATCAATCTCTTAATATAATTATAATAACATTGAATGAAAAATGACTCTAAATTTTTTAACCAATTGAGAAAGGACATATAGTGAAAAATCTGACTATTGCTTTAGTCCAAATGGAATCTGAAGTTGGAAAAATTGACATAAATCTATCCAAAATCAAAAAATATGTCGATGAAGCAGCTTTGCATAAGGTTGATATCATATGTTTTCCTGAACTCTCAGTAACCGGATACTGCCCAAAAAATAGTCCAAAATATGCTGAAATAATACCTGGTGTCAGTTCAAAGATTTTATCTCAATGGGCTCAAGATATGGAAATCACTATACTGGCTGGTATCTGTGAAAAAAACCACAATCTGGATCCCTATATTACTCACCTCATTTGTATGGCCAATGGAAATATTTTTACATATCGCAAAACCCACTTAGCGCCTCATGAACTTTCATTCTTTACTCCTGGTGATGAATTACCCATTTTTGAGATTCCTCAAGTTCGTTTCGGAATTGAAATTTGCTGGGAACTTAATTTCCCCCAAATAACAACCTTTCTTTCTCTTCAAGGAGCCGAACTGGTCTTTTGTCCTTATGCATCGGCACGTACTCCAAAAGATCGACAACAAACCTGGCATATTTTCCTTCCAGCCAGAGCATATGATAATCGTATTTTCATCGCCAGTTGTAACGCACTTGGACAGGATTTTGGCGGAGGCTTAATGGTATGTGATCCTGAAGGACAAATCGTTGTTGAAGATTATCAAGGAAAGGAAAGCATGATTATAGTCAATCTCGATTCCTCGATTATTGAAAAGATACGAAATCCCAATAATAATTCACTTTTCCAAAGTTATTACCCAAAATTTCTAAAAAATGATCTTTTTAAAAAAGAGTGAAACTGGTTCTTTATGATTATGAGTTAAATGAGAGTGTTTGGAGCGATTTAGCAGAGGAAGTTTAATCTTTTCTTACTACTCATCATAAAATTGACGATACAAACCATCGTCTAAATTCACAAAATCAACTTTTAAATTCAATCGAAGCCATAAGTCAGTGGCAAAAAATACTCTTTTTTGCTGTTCTTTGCTTAAATGCCCCTTCCAAACAAAAAACACATTAATCGGTTCGCTAAAGGGACTTTTTTGAATAACTGCTTCCATACGATTGAAATAGTAATCCTTTTCTAAGTCTTCAATCATATTCAAGATGACTTGATTATTAACTGGTCGCTGGTAGCGATTTTTTATCTCTTTGACGATGAACTGGAGTTTCTCATTGTCAATTTTATATTCATTTCCTTTATCTAAGAAAGCTCCAACTTGTTTTCCATCAATTTGAATCACTAATTGAGGAAGTTGGTGCGCTATAACTTGAAATCGTTCTAAAATCTGCCGAACTGTCTCTTTCAGATCCATTTATATTTACCCCATGATTCATTTTTTGGATATAATAATTAATCGGCAGATTATATAAATTCTTTATTTCTTGATCAAAAATAAATTTAAAATAACTAATAATCGGATTGAGGTTATCTGCTTTAGACAACTAATTGCTCGTGAATGAATATAAAATCAAAGAAATTCAGTAGTAGTATAATAATATTTCCGATTTAGGGTTTTAAATTTCGTTGCAAGGAATAATCCATAAACCCAAAAGGAGGTTTTTAATATGATAAAATTAGTACTCGTTCGTCACGGAGAAAGCATTTGGAATAAGGAAAATCGTTTTACCGGATGGACAGATGTTGATTTATCCGATAAAGGCATAGAAGAAGCCCATGCTGGCGGGAAAGCTCTAAAAGAACAGGGATTTACTTTTGACATTGCTTTTACTTCGGTTTTAAAAAGAGCGATTAGAACTCTCTGGATCATTCAAGATGAAATGGATTTAATGTGGATCCCAGTAGAAAAATCTTGGCGTTTAAATGAACGCCATTATGGTGCCTTACAAGGTCTAAATAAAGCTGAAACTGCAGCAAAATTTGGAGAAGAACAGGTAAAGATTTGGAGGAGAAGCTATGACATCCAACCTCCGGCCTTAGAAAAATCTGATCCTCGATTTCCAGGTAATGACCCACGTTACCATGATCTTGATGAAAAAGATCTCCCATTGACTGAATGTCTAAAAGATACCGTTGCTCGTTTTCTCCCTTATTGGCATCAAACTATTGCTCCTACACTTCAATCAGGTAAAAAAGTGCTCATTGCCGCCCATGGGAACAGTTTGAGAGCTTTGGTTAAATATCTTGATAATATTTCTGATGACGAAATTATTAGCTTGAATATTCCAACAGGAATACCCTTAGTTTATGAGTTAGATGAATCATTAAAACCTATCCAACACTATTACATTGGGGATGAAGAAACAGTTAAAAAAGCTATGGAAGCAGTAGCTAATCAGGGAAAAGCGAAGAAGTGAATCACTTTTAAGATTGATAATATATAAAAGGGGCGCAACCTATTATTGCGCCCCAATATTTTCTAAGTATCTTAAACACTCTCTAAGAAAGAAACGTGACTTTCCTTTAATTCAATTTTTATAGAGTCGGAGGTGGAATCACTGGTTCTGGTAGTGGCAGATTGAGCCATTGTTCAATTTCTTCCTCTGAAGCATCCCAACGGTAAGTTACGTCCAAATTTTCCTTACTAATAAGTTGGGTTGGTGCCCAGTAAAAATGTCCTGGTTCAATTTCCCCTTTAACTACTCCCAAGAGTATGCGCAAAGCCATGACTGAGGCAATAGAAGGTGGGTTTGCATTGGTGTATTTAAGTTTCCCTTCTTTTATGAGGTCCAATCCATAAGGTGCACCGTTTTGGGATACTATTGTCACTTGTTCTAGCTTACCAAGACGTTCCAAAGCACTTACTACACCAACTGTCATATCCTCATTTTGAACAAATAATCCTACTATATCAGGATGAGCAGTGATAATATTGGTTGCTGCTTCATAAGCTTTTTGCCGATTCCATTCTGCTGAAATTGTTGATACAATTTCTAAATTAGGATTTTGACTCAAACCTTCCTTAAATCCTTCAGTATACGCTTCAGCATCACCCCGTCCCAAAGCTCCTTCAATAATAGCTACTTTTCCTTTTTCAAGGTTGTTTGCCATCCATATTCCCAAGGGTTTTGAAAATTCTTTCAAAGAGTTATCCATAAATCCTGCTGATAGAGGGAGAAGGTCAGGGTGATAACCACCTTGAATAAATATTGGCACTTTTGCTTTACTGGCTGTATCGACCGCTGCTCTTTCCGATGAAAGAGAAACTGCATAGATTAAGATACCATCACAACCCCGAGCGATAGCATCTTGCACGTTGGCCAATTCTTGTGCAGAATCAAAGTTAGAAGTATATACTACCATTTTGACTCCTAATTTTTTTGCAGCAACTTCAGCAGCTTGTGAACCATACTGATAGTAGGGTTCACCAGTAGCACGGATAAAAGCTATTTCAATCTCACTTTCCTCTGCTAAAACAACACTTCCTGATCCTGCTATGATAATTACCAAAATCAATACGGTAAGAAATAATCTTCGAAACATTTTTTACCTCCCTTTAAAACTTTTATTTTAATTTCTTTAATCTTTCTTTTATGAAAAAATAAGTCCCTTTCACCTCCCTTTCTACTGGGATTTTTGAAACATTACTGCAGCTACCATGATTGTTCCTAAAACTACTCCCTGAAAATTGGCACTGATTCCGAGTAGGTTAATACTATTAGAAACTAAGCCTAATAAAAAAACCCCGCCCAAGGTACCAAAGACGTTTCCTCTCCCACCAAAAAGAGGAGTTCCTCCAATAACTGCTGCCGCAACTGAACGTAATTCGTATCCAGTTCCCATGGTTGGCAAAGCCGAATCGAGTATTGAACTTAAAACCAAAGCCGCAACCCCAACAAACAATCCATTCAAGGCATAGAGACCCATTTTAATGCGGCTTATTCTGATCCCCGAGAGCCGAGATGCTTCTTGATTGCCACCAATAGCAAAAGCATACCTCCCTAAAGGAATATTTCTTAAAAAGAAATGGCTAAGAATCAATAAAACAATAAATATAATTGCCGGAGCTGGTAATCCGAAAATATCTCGAATTCCAATCAATTCATAAAGCCCACCCATTCCATTAATCGGACTTCCCCGGCTTATCACTACCGCAATACCCTGAAGAAAAGTCATAGTCCCTAAAGTGATTATTAAAGGGTGATCCCTTTCGGTGGAAGCCAAAACACCGTTTAAAAATCCAAAAAAAACGGCACAGGCAAAGAGGGCAAGAATACCCAAACCTAAAGAATGAGTTCGAACAATAGTAAGGCCACCAACATAAGCGCTAAGAGAAATAAGACTCCCGACCGATAAGTCCAACCCCCCAGAAATGAGGAGTATTGTCATTCCAATACTGACAATACCCAAAACCGAGATTTGTTGAAGAATATTCAATATGTTTTGTAGACTTAAAAAACGAGGATTGATTATACCGGTAAAAATGATAATGACTAAAAGAACTAACACTAATATATTTCTACCAAAGGAAGCGAAAGAAAACAT
>JAAYUP010000400.1 GCA_012517635.1 Candidatus Atribacter alterifermentans | reverse complement strand
TTTGGTAACCTCTGGATCAATTTCCAAAATTAGTATTTTGATTACCGTCTCGGTTGGAATAGCATTGCTTATGACTATTGGTTTATTCAGGATTATATTTAATATATCTCTTCAAAAAGTTCTCATAGGAATGTATTTAATAGTTTTAATCCTCTCTTTTTTTTCAACCCCGGAATATTTAGCAATAGGTTTTGATGCTTCGGGTGCAACCACTGGTGCTATGACCGTTCCTTTTATCTTAGCTCTCGCTGTCGGTGTTTCTTCTCTAAAAAAGAACGGAATAGCCTCGGAGGAAGATAGCTTTGGTTTGGTTGGTATAACTTCAATAGGTCCAATTCTATCTATTGTTCTAGTTGGATTGTTTCTAAAGCAAAATAAGTTGTCAGAGGTTGCTGTTAGTCAATTATCACTATCCTCCTCGGTTTTATATCCATTTATTCAGAAACTTCCAATCATTATGAGTGAAATAATGCTCGCTATGCTTCCTTTGTTAGTTGTATTTATATTATATAAAATAATTGTCAAAGATTTATCAAAAAGAGCATTCGTTAGAATTCTGAAAGGACTGATCTATGCCTATTTTGGATTAGTGATTTTTTTGCTCGGTGTCAATGCAGGATTTATGGAAGTTGGATATATAATTGGTCATAAAGTAGCATCTCTCAATGGCCAATGGATAATTGTCATGGTGGGGTTTATTTTAGGGTTGGTTACGGTATTAGCCGAACCGGCTGTCCATGTTCTAACTGAACAAGTTGAAGATATTACTAGTGGATATGTACAAAAAAGAATAATTAATATTGCTCTATCAACAGGTGTGGGCTTTGCGGTAGCTTTGTCAATGCTTAGAATTGTTATACCGGGAATACAATTATGGCACTATCTTTTGCCGGGATTTTTTGTTGCTTTGTTGATGACTTTTTTTTTACCGAATTTATTTGTTGGAATTGCTTTTGATTCAGGAGGCGTTGCCTCTGGTCCAATGACAGCCACTTTAATTTTGGCGTTTTCACAGGGTGCCGCCAGCGCAACTCAAAGTGCCAATGTGTTAGTTGATGGATTCGGAATGATTGCTATGGTAGCCTTAACACCACTCATTGCTTTACAAATTATTGGTTTTATTTATAAGAGAAAATCTGGAAAAAGAGGGATATAAAAAGAAGATGGATAAATGTCTTGATAGTAGAGAATATGAGTTGTTTTGTGTGATAGTGAACCATGGTGTTGGGAGTAAAATCATTAAATTTGCAAAACAACTTGGTATTAGCGGAGCAACAGTCATTTTAGGCAAGGGAACGATTAAGAATCATTGGTTGGAAGTGCTTGAATTATTTGAAATAAGAAGAGAAATTGTATTTATTGTTGCAGAAAAAGAATTAGGTTATTCGGTTATGAATGAAATCGAGAAAAAATTCGATTTAAAAAAACCTAACCATGGAATTACTTTTACTTTTTCTTTAAGTAATTTTTTAGGAGCTCGATACTGCATTTTTAGCAAAAAGGAAAAAAGTGAGACAGGAGAAAAGATTATGTATAATGCGATCTTTGTAGTTGTCGATAAAGGTCAAGCAGAGTTGGTTATTGAAGCTGCCAATTCGGCAGGTTCTCGAGGGGGAACCATTATTAACGCCAGAGGTTCAGGAATCCACGAAACCGAAACCTTGTTTTCTATGGCCATTGAACCCGAAAAGGAAATTGTTTTTATTATTTCCAAAAGCGATCTCACCGATCTAATTGTTGATAAAATAAGGGAAGATCTCAAAATTGATGAACCAGGAAAAGGTATAATCTTCGTTCTCGATGTTAACAAGACCTACGGGTTATTTAATACTAAATAATCAACGGTTTTCTTAATGGGTAACGATACTCATTCAGAGTATTTCTATTTCAATATCATTAGATGGGGGATTTTGACCGACTGACTCAGTTTTCGAACTTGTGCAAATGCTGAATCAAAAATACACTGTGAAAATAAACAAAATAACTGAAATAAGGAGGGTATGTCATGAAAAGGGCTTTCATGACAGTGATTATCCTTTTCATGGCACTTCTGGTATAAACCAGTTGCAGTAGTACCCCTCAAAATAACCAAACTGAGAGTAATCTGATTTGTTCCATGTCTATCCTGTAAACTACAACAGGATAGCAGCCTACGGCGTAAGATGAAAAAAATTGTAAAAGACAAAAACTGAGAGGATAGACCACTTGAGTTTTCATCCTCATCTGGTGCTGCATAGCAGCATGAACGTCTATCCTGTAAATATCATTAAATGAATTCCCCCATTGAGGGGGGTTAGGGGGGTGTGCCTTTCATCTGTCATCCTGAGCGGTGCTTTCCCGCGTGAGGATCTCATCTTTTTAGTTTTTTCTTTAGTTAAAAAATTGAAAATTTCTCTTAATCTAATGTAAAACTGTAACCTAAACATCAGTAATAAAAAATAAAAACATAAAAGGTGTGAGCTATGGATAAGAACCAATTAAAAAAAGAAGCATATGAATTGATACGTGGTTTTAAGGGTGAAAGTTATAGCTTTGGCCTCGATGTTTTAGACTCTGTTGGTCAACATGCAGCAAAATGTGGAAAATCAGCATTAGTCATCGCCAATACGAAATTACATGAACAAAATATTAACAGAATATTAAATTCATTGAAAAAGTATCAAGTCACCATTACTGGAGGAAAGGTTTTTCCCAATGCTAAGCCCAACACTCCTCGAGAAGATGTCTATCGGTTAGAAAGCTATATTTTACATTTTAAGCCTGATTGCATAGTAGTTGTTGGGGGTGGGAGCTCAATCGATGCGGCTAAAATAGCCAATGTATTAGCTTCCCTTGGTGTTTATAGTCCCGAAATAGATACTTATTTAGGTGCTGGTCTGATCACTGAAGGTTTAAAACAAACCGGTAAAAAGTTATACCCCTTGGTTGCAGTGGAAATGGCGGCTAGTTCCGGGTCACACTTAACCAGATATGCTGTGGTTACCGATCCGGTTGCTGGCCAGAAAAAACTGATTGTAGACGATGCCATAATACCGGATCGAGCAGTCTTTGACTACACCGTCACAACAACTGCACCAATTGAGCTTACCATTGATGGGGCTATGGATGGACTTTCCCATTGTTTGGAATCTTTTTACGGTGTAAGCCAAGATAAAATGGAGTCCCTTCAGAGAATATCTCTGACCGGTCTGGAACTTATTTTGGATTATACCAAAAAAGCAAGTGAAAACCCAAATGATTTAGAAGCCAGAGAAGGATTGGGTCTTGGAACTGATTTAGGTGGATATGCAATTATGATTTGTGGAACCAACGGCGCGCATCTTTCCAGCTACTCTTTAGTAGATATATCGAGCCATGGTCGGGCTTGCGGTATTATGAATATTTATTATACCGTTTTTTTTGCTTCCAATATAGAAGATAAAGTCCGACTATTCGGGAATCTTCTCAAAAAAAGGGGTTTCATTTCATCTGATCTCACTCAATTATATGGTAAAGATTTGGGGGTTGAAGTGGCAGGGGGTTTAACCCAGTTTTATAAAAGTATTCATTTTCCAACTAAATTATCGGAATTGCCGGGATTTAATGATCAATATATTGAACGCGCCTTGCAAGCAGCGAAAGATCCACAGTTAGAAATGAAGCTCAAAAGCTTACCGGTTCAAATCAATGCTTCTGAAGTTGACGAATATATGAGGCCGATTTTAGAGGCCGCCAAAACTGGGGATTTCGATTTAATAAAAATGAAAACTTTGGTGAATGAATGATGAAAGGATTGTAATTCTGGTAATTTTTTCCAAAAATGATTTGAAGGAATAACCAAAAAATATTTTGAGAGGGGTATTTGATGAAAAAATCGGAATTCTTTAAAAATTATAGAGCGCGATCCAATTTGTTGACTTATAAGTTTTATATTTGTAGACTAAGATGAAAAGAAGCTCAAACTTCAAAATTCCATGAAGATTAAAGTTTGAGCAATAAAAAGGAGGCTTGGAAATGAAAAACCGTGTTATTTTGGTTGTATTCACCATTACTGCTTTAATATTATTCTCCGTTTTTGCTGCTGTAGCTCAGGAAACCGGTGCGACTGGAAAAGAGTATCATGTAGCTTTGATATTAAAGAGCTTAAGTAATCCTGCAATATGGAGCATTGCTGATGCTGCTGAAAAAGAAGCAGAAAAAAGAGATGTAAAACTCACTGTATTATCAAGTGCTGGGTTTTCTGCTTTGGAAGATCAGGTCAAACAAGTTGAGGACATGATTAATGCCAAGGTTGATTTAATCGGAATCCAACCTGTTGATGAAAAAGGGATAATTCCAGTAATTGAAGATGCCAATCGTGTAGGAATACCTGTCATCACGGTTGATACCGGAGCGGCAGGTGGAAAATTAGTAACCTACATTGCAACCGATAATTATGCTGCTGGTATTCAGGCTGGTGAATGGATGGTTCGTGCTATTGGAGGGAAGGGAAAGGTAGCAATGATTGAAGGAACCCCGGGTTCAATGCAGGGCAGACAACGAAAAGAAGGGTTTCACAAGGTAATGAATGACCATCCTGATATAGAGCTGGTAGTATCAATAGCGGCTAATTTTGAACGGGCGAAGGGTATGCAAGTAATGGAGGATATTATTTCTGCTCATCCCGATTTGAATGGAGTATTCTGTGCTAATGATGAAATGGCTTTAGGTGCTTTGGAAGCACTTAAACAACGTGATATGGTTGGTAAGGTTGTGCTTCTTGGAATGAATGGTTCATGGGATGCCCTGGCAGCAACAATGGCAGGTGAAATGCAAGGAACAGTGGTACAGTTCTCTCGACTTCATGGAACTGAATTTGTCCGTGTTGCGGTTGAATATCTCAGTGGTGCCCGTACCGAATGGCCAGAATACATGCCACTTCATACATTTGTTGCCGATACATTGATGCTGAATCGACTTATGGAAGATGTAGATCGGGTACCACAATTTGTGGCACCAAAAATTGATTAGTTACTTTTTTAAAAAAAGGCAATTTTATTAAAATAACTCACGCACACACATCTATAGATGTATGTGCGTGAGTTATACATTTCCTCTAAAAGAGAAAAGGAGCACCATGAATCGATATCTTTCTATTCTATTAGAAAGGCTGAGCGTTTTTATTGGGCTTGCGGGTTTATTTATTTTCCTTTCTGTTATTACTCCAAATTTCCTCACTTATACGAATTTGATGAGTGTGTTACGTCAGGGTGTTGCTCTATCATTAACCTCCATTGGTATGACTTATGCAATTATTTCTGGGGGCATTGATTTATCTGTAGGTTCCATGATGGCTCTGACCGGATGTACAAGTGCTTTATTAATGACGGTTGGTGGGATTGCTTGGGTACCTGCTTGCTTCATTGGTTTGGTGATAGCATTGTTGTGCGGAACCTTTGTTGGGTATTTTATAGCATTCTGGAATATTCAACCGTTTATCATGACTTTGGTGATGATGAGTCTTGCTCGGGGTTTAGCTTTGGTATTGACGAATGGTATTCCTGTAGCTGGATTTCCTCAAGAATTTGGATTCATCGGTAGGGGGTGGATAATTGGAATACCTTTCCCGGTGATCATTGCGGTTATTTTCTTTTTCATATTCGGTTATTTTCTCCGTTATACAAGGTATGGGGTTCATGTCTACGCTGTGGGTGGGCAAAAAGAAGCTGCAAATTATGCAGGAATTCCGGTGAGACGGGTTATAATGTCAGTGTATATGATCAGTGCAACTTTAGCTGGTTTAGCTGGTCTTATTATGACCTCTCGATTGAATTCAGGTCAGCCTATCCTAGGAGAAATGATGGAACTTGACGCAATAGCCAGTGTTGTTATAGGGGGGACTGCAATGTCGGGAGGACAGGGAGGTTTATTCGGAACGGTCATAGGGGTATTGATTATCATTTTTCTACATAATGGTTTGAATATGCTTGGAGTTTCCTCATTTTGGCAGAGAGTTGCAATTGGTTTAGTTATTTTAATAGCTGTGCTCATAGATCAAGTACGTCAGAAAATAAAAACCTGACTTCATTTTAACTTTTAGAATAGAATAAAAAAGAAGAAAGTCTTTTGGAGGGAATTCATGATTAGGATTGAGGAAATCAACCAAAAACATAATCGAGTAAAAGAATTATTGGAAAGGCTTCATGTAAAAGGAATTCTTTTGAAAACCCAGGCGAACTTTTGTTGGTTTACCGCCGGTGGGTCGAATGAAGTCACTATTGCTGATACCCTTGGAGTGTCTTCTATCTTGGTTACCAGAGATCATCGTTATATTATTTCAAATAGAATTGAATCGGCTCGAATGATGGAAGACGAAGGTCTTCAGGATCTGCAATTTATCTTGGTTGAATACGAATGGTATGAGGGGAATGAATATGAAGCCGTAAAATCCATTATTGATCCAAATGAAGTGGTTTGTGATGTATCAGGATATGGTTATCTCAGTAAACAAGAAGATATTAATTTTTTAAGATATCAATTAATGCAACCAGAAATAGAGCGATATCTCTGGCTTGGTCAAAAAGCCTCACAAGCGGTTGAAGCAGCACTATATATGGCAAAACCCGGTATGAGTGAGTGTATGGTCACTGCCGAGGTCTTAAGAAAGCTTTGGTATGATCGAATTGACTCAGTATGCAATCAAGCAGCAGCTGACGAAAGAAGTAGAAAGTATCGCCATGCAATTGCAACTGAAAAAAAGATCGATAAATACTTAATGCTGAATGTAAATGCTCGAAAATGGGGCTTGGTTACAACAATTACTCGTTGTGTATTTTTTGGGGCTATTCCAAATAGCCTTTATAAGCAGTATGAAGATAATACCATAATTGAATGTGAGATGATGGCTGCCACTAAAGTTGGAGTGCCTGTCCGGGAAGTACTACAAAAAGCGAAAGAGCTTTACCAACAAAGAGGTTATCCTGATGAATGGAAGCTTCACCATCAGGGAGGCGCTCAAGGATATAGGAATCGAGAATATCTTGTCTATCCGGATAGTAAACAGATAGTTTTGGAGAATCAATGTTTTTGCTGGAATCCTTCAATCGCTGGAGAAATTTACGGAACTAAATCCGAAGATGCCTTTATAGTGACCAAAGATGGACCATTAATGATCACCAAACCAGCAAGCTTTCCTTCCATGAATATTACTGTGGGATTGATAGAATTTAACCGTCCAAAAATTCTCGAGATAAAATAGGGTAAGGAGGAGAAAATGAGATGATAGCCAATAAAGTTCAAGTAGGAATTGTAGGGCTTGGATTCGGTTCAAATTTTATTGAAATATTTCGTAGGCACCCACGCTCTGAAATGCGAGCCATTTGTGATTTAGATCAAGAATTACTTAAAAAAGTTCAAAAGAAATATAGTATTCCTTATGCATATACTGATTTTAATGACCTTATTGCAGATCATCAAATTGATGCAGTGTTAATCATGTCTCCAATTACTATGCATTATCAAATGGTTAAAGCGTCATTGTTAGCAGGAAAACATGCCGCCTGTGCAGTACCGATGGCTGAGACTAAGGAACAATGTTTAGACCTTGTAAATCAACGTCGAAAGAGCCACAAAGTGTATATGATGTTTGAAACTGCCGCTTATACTCGTACCTTCCTTCATGTAAAAAATTTACGGGATACAGGTCAATTTGGAAAAATACAATTTCTTCGTGGTTCTCATCAGCAAAATATGAGTATGCCTGGATGGCCTTCTTATTGGTATGGGTATCCTCCCATGCTCTATGCAACACATGCACTATCTCCCTTGCTTGCATTGTCTCAAAAACCAGTTGTAAAAGTAGTTTGTTATGGTTCTGGAACAATTCGAGAAGAATATGCTAAAATTTATGGTTCACCATTTGCGGTGGAGTCAGCCTTAATGAAACTTGGGGATTCGGATCTTACTTGTGAAGTTACTCGTTCTCTTTTTGATACGATTCGACAATATCGTGAAAGTTTTGATGTTTATGCAGATAAGCTCTCTTTTGAATGGGAACAGATTGCAGGAGAGGGTCCGGTATTGTTTTCTGGGCTTGAAGAAGCTAAACGTATTCAAATCCCTGACTATGCTCATCTCTTACCAGAGGAGATTCGAATTTTTACTGGCGGACAAGTAGCTGATGAAAAGCATGCTTCTTCTATACAGGGAGGAGGTCATGGAGGGTCATATCCCCATATGGTGCATGAATTTATTAGTGCAATCATAGAAGATAGAAAATCAGAAATCGATGCTGATGTTGCAGCGAATTGGACT
>JAAYUP010000004.1 GCA_012517635.1 Candidatus Atribacter alterifermentans | reverse complement strand
AGCGGTTCAGCAACACCAGATGGGAGTGGATCAGTGGAATCCATAACAACAACATCAAAAATTTCTTTGGATTTAGCTAAATACTGAACGGCATCTTCTATCAAAACATCTAACCTTTGATCGTTCCAGTTTCCTAATTGTGGTAAATATTTGCGGCTTATTTCAATAACTGTAGAATCGATATCCACTAATTTTACTTTTTTAACGGGGTGTTTTAAGACTTCTCTTGATGCACCGCCATCACCGCCACCTACAATGAGTATCTTTTCTGGTCGAGGGTGCGTAAGTAAAGCTGGATGGATTAACATTTCATGATACATAAACTCATCTTTTTCGGTCGTTTGAACGATATCATCTAATAATAAGACTTTCCCGTAAAGGTAGGAATCAACAACTTGAATCTTCTGGTAGGGTGAATTTCCCAGAAAGAGGGTTTCTTTAATTTCTAAACCCAAACGATAATGAGGAATATAATCTTCGTAATACCAAAGAGACATATTTTAATTCATCCCCCTTTCTAGTTCAATAATTTTAACGTCCTCAGGATGAAAATATTTTTTTATCAAAGGCATACTTTGACTGGGTTCATTACTGGCTTTTAGAAAAATGTCCATAGATGCGAATTGGTATTCCGGCCAGGTATGAACTGCGATGTGAGATTCAGGCATTATCATCAGAGCGCTGAGCCCATGGGGATGGAATTGATGGACTTTTAAAACTAATATCTCACTTCCAAAAAGGTGAGCAGCACTGGTTAAAAAATCTTCCATAAGTTTCGCATCATTTAAAAATGATGAATTTATAATCTCAATCAGGAGATGTTTAGCTAAGTATTCCTTTTCCATTCTATCACCCCATCTTCATACAACAACATTTAAATCTCAAAAAGACAATCCCCACATTTTTTTCTCTCCCTTGGTGGGAGAGGATTGAGGTAAGGAGGAATCAAGGTATCTCTTTCAAGCTTTGGATTCAAAACACCTATATATCAATCAAGATTCCTTACTCACATTTTCACTTTCTCTCATCAAGTGGATAGATAAAGATAAGTATATTTTATATCTTTTTCATTCGAATTTTTTATCATTTTGCGATGTTTCATTTAACCGAGCTGCTAATAACATTCTCCCAGTGTTCTTTCCTTCTTTTCGATAAGAGTAAAAGAGATCAGAACAGCAGGAAGTACAATAATTCATATTCTCAATATTTTCAGGGGATACTCCGGCCAACACAAAGTCTGATACGATCAATCCTCTCAAATCTACCAAAGCCTTCTGCTTGGATACCGGATGAACAAATTGAGTAGAGATAATAGATCTTTTTTCGAACTTATCACTCACTTCTTTCCCTACTTCAAAACAACAAGACCCAATTCCTGGTCCTATACCAATGAGTAGATTTTTAATTGAGCAATTGATGAATCCCAAGATGTGCTGCAGGGTTTTGAGATGGATATTTTGGTCGATTCCCTTCCAGCCAGCATGAATAACAGCGATCACATTTATTGATGGTTCAAAAATTAGTATCGGAAAACAATCAGCGACTAGTATTCCTATCCAGATATTCTTTTGGTTCGTTATTATCGCATCCGCTACAAATTGCCTATTATTTAAAAATGAACTTTTATCTTTAATGACTTGGATTCCAAAACCATTAACTTGTTTGGGTAGAATAAAATTCGTTTGTTCGGATTGATAACTTTTGAGGAAATATTCTTGACCCTGGGTGGTAGTGATATCGCGTTCATATTGTCGAGTGGTGAAGCAATGAGAAAGCTGTGGAAAATGGTTCAAAATTTTAAAATGAAGAATACGTGCCATCAAAGTGTATCATTTGATTGATTTTTCATTCGAATAATTCGAGCTGGTACTCCTGCAGCAATAGCATTCGGTGGAAGGTCTTTATTAACAAGAGAAAAGGCAGCAACTGTGGTATTGTCTCCGATTTCCACACCGGCTAAAACCAATGAACAGGCTCCAATCATGACATTTTTACCGATTTTTACTTTCCCGGTACGAAATTCATTAATAAGGAATTCATGAGTTAAAATGGTGGTCCGAAAACCTAAAATAGTATTTTCTCCAATTTCTATCAACTCCGGAAAAAAACAATCAAGAACAACCGCCAAAGCTAAACTGGCAGTTTTATGAATTTTGGCACCTAATGCTCGATATAAAAGAGTTTTTAGTCGTAATGATGGTGAAAATCCAAAAATAAAAATGACCAAAGTATTGAGAATAACCAGAAAAGGATTCTTCACTTTATACCAATAATAAAGACTGTTGTTTTTATCGACTTTTAAACGGACTTCAATTCGCCGCGAACCCATTGTTGTCTCCATTTTATTAAGAAAAAAGTAAAGAAGAAAATATTCACGATCATATTTTGAGCAATGATGACGTTAATGCGAGGGTCATGAATCATATAGTTTAAATGAGCGGTTGGATAGGTATTCAACCAATAGTCAAAAATGTCATTAACGAATAACCATCCAATAACGATGAATAGAGTTCCGAAATGCCATTTTTTAACAAATGGGTAAATCAATAAGGATTGCAAAGCCATAATGGCGTGTAAAAAGACTAACAACAAGTTTAATGAACTCAGTTGGAATGTTAAAGTTAGGTTTCCAAACAAGGGAACCACGGTTTGAACACCAACTGGAAGAAACATTTCAGAAAAAAGAGGTATAGTTAAAATCGTCCAAAGTCCATATTTTACTGTATTGGTAATGACCAGTAAATT
>JAAYUP010000033.1 GCA_012517635.1 Candidatus Atribacter alterifermentans | reverse complement strand
GCCCAATTAAAGCATAAACTTCCATGGTATTTATTCCTAAACCCGTCCTTGCCAATCTTTTCGAAGGTAAGCATCGATAAAATCATCAATTTCTCCATCCATAACTCTTTGTACATTTCCAATTTCGTAGTTAGTCCGATGATCTTTAATCATACTATAGGGTTGGAAGACGTAACTCCGGATTTGATTTCCCCAGGCAATTTCCTTTTGATCGCCTTTCATCTCCAAGGTTCTTTCTTCTTGTTCTTTTTTCGCAAGTTTATACAGTCTTGCTCGTAGTATTCTCATGGCAACTGCTTTGTTCTGATATTGCGAACGTTCATTTTGACATTGTACAATTAAACCACTGGGAAGATGAACTACTCTCACAGCCGAATCGGTAGTATTTACATGTTGCCCACCACGACCACTAGCTCGGAAAGTTTCAATTCGTAAATCTTGTGGTTTTATATCAATGTTGATCTCTTCGCTCACTTCAGGAATAACATCCACTAAGGCAAAAGTAGTATGGCGTCTTCGATTGGCATCAAAAGGAGAAATTCTTACGAGTCGATGAACACCACTTTCTGATTTCAGGTAACCGTATGCATATTGACCCTGGGCTAAAAAAGTAATGTGCTTTAAACCAGCTTCTTCTCCCTCTAAAACATCGGTTACTTTGACATCAAATTTTTTTCTTTCACAGAACCGACTATACATTCGAAAAAGTATTTGAACCCAATCTTGAGATTCTGTCCCTCCAGCTCCGGAGTGAATAGTTATAATCGCATTGCTCTGGTCTTCTTGATTTCGGAATAATAAACGAATATCCAGGTCTTCAATTCTCCCAAAAAGACCATGGATTTCTTTTTCAAGATCGGCATATTCATTATCATCAGGAACAATTAGCTCTTGAAGCTCAACGATTTGTTGACACTCTTTTTTCAGATTATCATATTCCTCTAATAAACTTTTATATTTTTTATAATCCTGTAATTCCCTTTCGTTTTGGGTATTATTCCAAAAATCGGGGGAAGACATTTTTTTCTCAATTTGTTGAGCTTTTAATTGTATTTGTTCTTCTTCAAAGATATTCTCCTATTTCATTAAGCTTGTGTCGAATGGTATTGAACTCAAAAGAGATATCAATTGCCATGATTCATAACCTCCTAAAACTATCGAATGCCAATATCCTTTTTTGAAAGTGTTAAAACGATTGTTCTTTCTTTCCTTTTATTTAATATAAACTTATGAAGATTTTTATACACTCCAATCCCTATCGCGATCGAGCTATCGTTCTGTTTATTAGACAGAATAAACAAAAATTTTAACAAAAAACTTTTAAAAAACCAAGTTTACTTTCCACAACAGTATTTATACTTTTTGCCACTCCCACAAGGGCAGGGATCATTGCGACCAATCTTTCCCCTTTTTGGAACTTCTGGTTTTCGGTTTTCCGAAGGTGGAACTTGATCAGTCCGAACTGGTGAAGATTGAATTGGATGACGGGAAGGGGCTGATTTTCCTCCATCAGGTACTAACCGAATTCGTAAAAGATACCTGACAATATCCTCTCGAATCTGTGCAATCATTTCATGAAACATGTCAAAGGCTTCGATTTGATATTCAACGAATGGATCTTTTTGGCCAACTGCCCGAAGCCCTATACCCTCTCGAAGATGATCCATATTATGTAATTGTTCTTTCCAATATCCATCAACGACTCGTAAACCAACAAATCTTTCCACTTCACGAAAAACCTGATCATTCACCTCGCTAGCTTTTTTCTGATATATTTCCTTATAACGATCAATTATCAATTTTTCTAAATCTTCTGGTTTCGCTTGGGGGCGTTGTTCAGCGGGAATGCCATGGCCAAAACCAAAAAGATCAAAAAGACGACGATCAAAGCCATCCCAATCCCATTCCTCGGGATAGGTTTTTTCATGAGCATAGGCTTTTACACATTCCTGAACCACGTCTTGCAACATACCAAAAACTAATGGACGTAAATTGTCTTCGGTTAAGAGAGTTCGTCTTTGATTATAAATAACCTCTCTTTGCTTATTCATGACATCATCATATTGAAGAAGGGTTTTTCGAATATTAAAATGATACCCCTCTACTTTCTTTTGAGCACCTTCAATCGCCCGAGTGACTAAAGCATGTTCAATGGGAACTCCTTCCTCAACACCAAATCGATCCATAATTCCAGATATTCTTTCTGAACCAAAAAGTCTTAAAAGATCGTCTTGCAAGGAAAGAAAAAAGCGTGACGAGCCTGGATCTCCTTGCCGACCTGCTCGTCCACGTAATTGGTTGTCAATTCGACGACTTTCATGACGTTCGGTTCCAATTACATGTAAACCTCCTTTTTCAACTACAAAAGCATGTTCTTCTTCAGCAATTTTTCGGTACTTTTGAACGAGTTGTTGAAATTGATTCTGCTGGTCAGGATTGAGATCAAATTCCAGACTGTGTCCTTGGCTCGTTAATTCTTCTCGAGCAAGGTATTCGGGATTACCACCTAAAATAATATCAGTTCCTCTCCCTGCCATGTTGGTCGAAATGGTTACTGCCCCTTTTCTTCCAGCCTGAGCAATAATCGCTGCTTCCCGTTCATGATTTTTCGCATTTAATACCTGATGAGGAATTTTCTTTTTTTCCAACATTCGGCTTAATTTTTCAGATTTTTCTATTGATACGGTTCCAACCAATATCGGACGCCCTTCTTGATGCCATTTTTCTATCTCCTCAACCACTGCTTCAAATTTTTCTTTTTCAGTACGATAGATAACATCAGGGTAATTCGTTCTTTTAAGAGGTTTATTGGTTGGAATAACGACCACTGACATACCATAGGTATAAATGAATTCATCTTCCTCAGTTTTTGCCGTTCCAGTCATCCCACAGATCTTGTTATACATACGAAAATAATTTTGGTAGGTCACTGAGGCGAGAGTTTGGTTTTCATTTGCCACTTGAACATTTTCTTTTGCTTCTATGGCCTGATGGAGGCCATCGCTATAACGTCGACCTTCCATAAGCCGTCCGGTAAATTCATCAACGATAATCACTTCACCGTTTCTCACAACATAATCTACATCCTTTTTATATAGATGATGAGCCCTTAAAGACTGGCGAACTCGTTGATCAACTGAATCTTTCCCGGCAGTATCATAGAGATTGTCCACATGAAGAAATTTTTCTACCTTGCTGATCCCCTCTTCGGTTAACCAAATGGATCGAGTTTTTTCTTCAAAGTCAAAGTCAACCGAGTGGGAAAGCTTTCGTGATACTCGATCAATTTTATAATATATTTCGGTCGAATCCTCTGCTGGTCCGGAAATGATGAGAGGTGTCCGG
>JAAYUP010000032.1 GCA_012517635.1 Candidatus Atribacter alterifermentans | reverse complement strand
TTATTGTTGGCAAGAAAGAGACTCTTGAGGAGAATTTTGATTTATTAACATCACGTAGGTTTACCTTGAAATACATTGATCCTGACACGGCTGTATCAGTTCTATCAATGTATATTAGCGAACCGAACCGAATTTCCAAGGACCCAGCTCCCCGAAGTCTCTTAATAAGGGGAAGAGAAGATGAACTTGCGAAAGCCGAAGAAGTGTTAAAGACAATAGATGTAGCTTTGAAGACTAAAATATTTCCACTCAACAATAATTTATATGAAGGAAAAGATCAGCTCGATCGAATTGTCCAATTGGTTAGAATTATCGTCCCCGATGAGAATAGAATTCGTTTAAATTATACCCTGAATGAAAATGCTGCGATGACTGAAGAGAAGATTAAGGTACCGGTTGGGAACCCTTATATTGTTGTTCAAGGAACTCAAGAGGAATTAGAAGCGGTTGGTGAGCTCATCTCGAATATCGATCGCAAGCTCCCTCAGATTATGATCGAAGCCAAGATTGTCGAAATCAATCGAAACAAAACCAAGGACTTGGGAGTCAGTTGGTTTGTCGGTGATCAGGAAGGGCAGATCTCTTTCGGTGAGATGTCGTTGGGTGGAACTTTGGAGCGTCAAGATTTGGTATCGATACGGATCCAAGCCTTGGAAAAAAAGAATTTAGGTCGCTTAGTTGGGAACCCTCGTATTTTGACTCTTAGTGGCAAAACAGCCGTTATCAGCGTTGGCGAAAAAGTCCCCTATCGGGATATTATCACTGATTCCGAAGGAAATAAATCCTTTCCATTAAAATGGTTGGACGTTGGAGTGAAAATGGGGGTAACCCCTGAGGTTACCCAGGACGGATATATTATCTTGCATGTGTTCCCTAAGGTCAGTACTTTTGTAGAAAGGGAATACGTTTTGGAAGGACTTACTTTTAAAGATCCTCAACCCAGCGAAAAGTCTGCCGATACCACAGCCCGATTACGAGCAGGGGAAACCCTTGTTATTGGAGGTTTAATTAAAAGTAGCGATATTGAAACAATTACTAAAATTCCACTTTTAGGTGAAATTCCTATCATAGGAGAGCTTTTTACTTTACGGAAAAAAACTCATGAAGAAACCGAATTGATTATTTTCTTAACTCCAAGCTTAGTAGCTTATTAAGGAGGAAAAGGAATGAAAAAGTACTTCATATATATTTTATTCATTTTCTTGAGTGTGATTTTTTTGTTAACCGGCTGTCGCTGGTTTGCCGGCAATCCCATGTTTCCCACTGGAAAGTTTGAAGTGAGTTATAAAGTATTGAAAGAAGATGGCGAGGAGTCAACCAACGGTATTTTAGGAGAAGTTTCGGTAACGGATATTAAGAATACCTCTGAAGGTGGTTCCATAGATTACGCAGCTTCAATAATAACAGAAACAGACATAGCAAGTCAGTATGGAGATAACGTGTTGTTTATTGTGGAGGTTGATGAAAGTGGAAGACCTAAGATTACTGCAATAGAACTGGAAGGCCAGGTGATTGGCGGTACAGTTAATACATCGACTACTGGCTTGATTTCTTCCGAATCTTATGTGGCAACTATTGCAGTGAGCTTTGCTCGGGTTGTTGAATTTACCTTTGCTCCGATTAACAATGTGGGAGCGGAAATTCAAGATTGTGAAGTCGTTTATACTGATAACAAAGGAATACCGATCGATAGCCTGCGAAAAAACTTGACAGTTTATCTTTATCTTCCTCCATTTGGGAGTTCTGAGGAACCAGAAAAAGACACCTCCCGAACCCTGAAGCTTGAAATCTTTGACCAATCGACTCAAGACTATTATATAAACCACAATATTCCTTTTGGTCAGGCAATCATTACCTTTAGCGGATTAGATGGGGCTGGTCATCCTATTACTTTGAAAAAAGCCATTTCTATCAATGCCGATATGATTGATGACAGCCTGCAGGATGAAATTGATCAACAAATCCAGGAAATCATGCAAAATCAAGGACAAAATCCAAGTTCATCCTGTTCCTCATGTTCTTTATAAATGAATATTGCTCTTATTGGTTTTATGGGATCGGGAAAGACAACTATTGGTAAAAAACTGGCTCGTCAGTTAGGGTGGACATTCCTTGATAGTGATGTATTAATCCAGGAAAAGGAAAATTGTACGATACCTGAAATTTTTGCAAAAAATGGTGAAGTGTATTTTCGAGAATGTGAGAAGTCGGTTTTAACCGAAGTGGCCGAGCTAAAGAAGGTTGTGTTGGCAACCGGTGGGGGACTTCCAATTGGTGAAGAGAATTGGAAGATCCTTCGCCAAAGTTTTTTTACCGTTTATTTAAAGGCTAATTTTGATGAACTTTTTTTAAGGATAACTGGGGATCCAATCCGCCCATTGTTACAAAAATATCCATCCCAAGAACAACTCAAAGAGCTTTATTTTAGTCGTTTGAGTTGGTATGAAAAAGCTCATGTTATAATTGATACGTCTCAAAAAAAGCTGGAAAG
>JAAYUP010000399.1 GCA_012517635.1 Candidatus Atribacter alterifermentans | reverse complement strand
TTTTCCAAAAGGCTTGAAGTTGCGAACAACCGTCAATCTGAGCTGCTTCCTCCAGCTCTTTTGGAATACCAATGAAAAATCCTCTTAAAAGCCAAACTCCAACTGGTACCGAAAAGGCAAGATATCCAATAATAAGCGACGCAAAGGTATCTATAAGGCCAGCCTGACCCATGATTTTGTAAAGAGGAACAATGATGGCTGCAAGAGGAAATTCGCTGTTGATGTCTATTAAAAAAGGCTTCTTCCCCCGCAGAGACTCACCCTTTCCAATTTCTTTTAAAATGCCTTCTTGAATGAGAGAGTCAATAATTCGCGAAACCGAAGGCAAAGAAAGACCACTGATCCGTGAAATTTCGGATCGAGAAAGAGATCCCTGTTTCTGGATCAATCCGATTACGTTGGAACGATTAATTTTTCGAATTAAGCTGGGAGTTCCCCTCATATTTATTACTAACCTTTAGTAATAAATATATACTAAAAAGACCGACTCCCTCTGTCAAGAGTTATGCTGAGACATTTATCAAGAAACTGCAGAAATAAGCAAAAATTGCGTCACCCTAAGGCTTCGTTTTTTGAGGCCGTGAGGATCTCATTCTCACATTTTTTCCTTTCCACTGGCGGGAGAGGATGAAGATAAAGGGGGGACGGGGATGCCTCCCTTTATCTTTTGTATTTTAAAAACCAGGTTTAAATCAGAGTTTATAGCCTCTTTCTCACCTCTCTCGTCAAAGGGAAAGCAGGATATTACCCACTATTTCGAATTGAGGGTTTTTTAAAAATGAATCACTGAACGAACTGCCCTTTCAATATCGGCTTCTTGGGGGATGACATAACTTTCTAAATGGGGAGCCATGGGGATCGGGATATCTTTTGCACCAACCCGTTTGATTGGAGCATCAAGATAATCAAAGGCTTCATCAGCAAGACGAGCGGCAATTTCTGCACCAGGACCATAGCTCAAATGGGCTTCATGGACAATGACCGCCCGATGGGTTTTCCTTACAGAATTGACTAAAGTTTCGATATCCAAAGGAACCAGAGTACGAGGATCTATCACTTCGATACTAATTCCATCGTTTTGTAAGCGTTCAGCCACTCGAAAAGATTTATGAACCGTTTCCGCTGTGGCGATAATTGTTACATGGCTTCCTTTCCTTTTTACGTCTGCAACTCCAAATGGAATAGAATACATCTCTTTTGGGACCTCTCCTATGAGATTGTATAGACCTTTGTGCTCGTAAAAGAGCACCGGGTTATTGTCCTCGATAGCTGTTTTAAGCAATCCCCTTGCATCACAGGGAGTTGAAGGAACGACGGTTATAAAACCGTGGATGTGGGCTAACATTCCTTCTAAGGATTGAGAATGTTGTGCAGCTGCAGACTGACCAGCACTAATGGTGGTTCGAATGACTAAGGGAAGTTGACATTGATCTCCAAACATGAACCGCATCTTAGGCGTCTGATTAACCAACTGGTCACCAGAAACAAAAAGGAAGTCGCAAAACATAATTTCTGCGACTGGTCGTTTGCCCACTGAAGCAGCGCCAGTCGCAGCACCCACAATTGCTATTTCAGACAAAGGAGTGTTACGAACCCGTTCATTCCCATATTTTTCCCACAATCCTTTGGTAACACCAAATGCACCGCCCAAAGGCCCGATATCTTCTCCTAATAAAAAAACATCAGAATTCGTTTCTAGTTCATAATCTAAAACTTCATGAATGGCTTCACGAAAGGTAATTTGTCGCATAACTCATTCTCCTTATCATTGGAAATAAAGGGTAGATAGGCAAGCCTGAGGATCGGCAAAGGGTGATGTACGGCCAAACTCAATTGCATCATTAATTTCATTGGCAATCTCCTCAGTAAGAGCTTCAATTTCATCGGAAGTAATGAGTTCTTGGTTGAGGAGAAACTTTTCAAAGTTTGTGATGGGGTCTTTCTTTTTCCATTCCTCGATGTCGGTTTTAGTCCGATAAGGCTGAGGGTCGCCTTCCCAATGGCCGCGATAGCGATAGGTTTTAGCTTCCAACAAGGTCGGTCCTTCTCCTGACCGAGCTCTATCGATAGCCTTCTGGGCAACGTTATAGACCGAAATGACATCCATGCCATCAGCGATTACCCCCGGCATTCCATAAGCCACTGCCCGGTCGGCTATATTTTGAATTGCCTGATGATTAGTTTGAGGAGTGGTCTCAGCATAAAGATTATTTTCACACACGTATACAATAGGGAGTTTCCAAACCGAAGCTAAATTGAGGGATTCATGAAAAGCACCTTGATTGGAAGCTCCATCACCAAAGAAACACACGGTAACCTTGTTGTCTTTGTTCATCTGACTCCCCAACGCGGCACCGGTAGCTATGG
>JAAYUP010000398.1 GCA_012517635.1 Candidatus Atribacter alterifermentans | reverse complement strand
AATCATCCACCACCCAGGTGTAGCGTGCCAGGTGAGAAAAAGGAAGGAGCGCTTCAGTAACCACTTTGGTGCTCAAGAGGAAGAGCAATTTTCGCCAGCACCCACTCGTTTTGTGGAGGAAACGGTAAAGGGTATCTTTCTTTCCTTGGAAAAGGGGATGTCGGGATTGGAGAAGACCAGCAACGTTTTTCTGAGTAAAGACTAAAAGAAAGATCATCTGAAAGATGTCTTTGACAGGTATTCCTTTTTCTTTACGGATAGAACATTTCCGAAACAGCTGGTTCAATTTGAACTCCTTCATAAAGGAGGAAAACATGGGTAATAAGGTCCTTTCATTTTCCAAATTTTCTGGTAGGATAGTCATGAAGACACCTCTCTCTTTGTGGTGATTGGTTTTTTTTCCTAAGACAATTCTACCATAAAGGAGGGGTGTTTTCATTAAAAAACCCTTTAAAATCAAGGTTTTTCAGCATTTATTTTAGTGCGAAAGTTGAGTTATGTAGAATAAAAAAATTGATGTTTATTTTTAAACATCAATTTTATAACACAAAAATATTGATTAAAATAAACCACCATGATTTCTTTCTCATAAAACATTCAAAGAGAGACTAATTGTATATCGCCTCGAGTGCCTAAAACATTCTGAAAAACAACCACAACACCAATGATTTCTTGAATATTTTCACAGTATTTCAATGCTTTTTCAACATCTTTTTTTGAATGAATGAAATTACCAATACTGGTTGCCCAAGCATCGGCTACCGCTGAAGACTCAGCAACGATGGTAACGGCATCCGCTTCGCCAAAACTTAAAGAATGCCCAATTTTACCTGATGATGTCGCCACTCCGTATGTCTTTCCTGGTGAAATCAATAATCCGATGTGTGATTTAAAAGGAGAATCCTCACCAACATAAATAGCAATCACTCGCTCCTTTAAAGAATGGATTAGCAAATCTCCTCCATTTTCGATAATCAACTCGGTTGTTTTGGATAAGAGTTCATTCGCCAATCGATCATTAACCGCTCCAGCTACCGCAGCCATTGGCCCAACCCCTGCCTTTTTTACCGACTCTGCCATAATTTTACATATAGGAGGAGCAAAATCATCGATTTCTATTGGAACCAAAGACTTCTGAAACAGTGAGTTATATCGAATATAAGCTTCAAGATTTTTTCTTTCCTTGTCTAACAGAGAATAAGTGAGCGAGCTTAAGTCGTTATGGGCAAAGATCATGAGATCGCTTTCTTTAATTTTCACTTCGAAAGCTATTAAACCAGTAGGTTTAACCGTTTTTCGATAAAACCGTTCCACATAATCGATCATTTTTAAAATAAAGCCTCCATTGCTCGGGTAGGGCATGCTAAAACACACAGTTCACAAGCAATACATTTCGATTCCTCAAATATTACCCGATAAGAAGCTTTGTTCATATAAAGAGCTGAAGTTGGACAAACTCCCAAGCAAGAACCACAGTCAATGCATAGTTGATCGTTTTTCTTAATATCTTGGCTTAAAGGTTGGATTTCTACTCCTTTTTCTTGAAGGTATTGAAGACCTTCTTCATTTTTGGCATTTTCCCCAATAATCTCTAAAACCATAAGACCTTCATGGTGCGGAGATATTGAGGCACGTAGAATATTAAAGGTTAATCCAAAACGAAGGGCTAGTTCGCACACAACCGGTCTCTCGGCTGCTTCTCGGGGAAAATGTAAAACCACTTTTTTAGTTGATACCATTTGGCTTACCTCCTAACCCCATTAGCATTATTAAGATAAGGTCTTTCAGCAAGGTTTCTAAAACGAACATCTGATTCGATACTTGGAAGAGAGAGTGTTGGTTGGGTTAAAGTAAAATCACCATTTTGAATCCATTTTTTCAATATTGAACAGATTTCACGAGCACGTGAATAACTGGAAATTGGTGAGGTCGGTATTTCCTTTCCAGCATGGTATATTTTACCACTTCTTAATTCCGCATAATTCACATAACCCAAAACTTCACCAGTTCCGTTAGGATAAGCATTGCTATAATCAATAATTGGTGCTTCAATGTCTTGATCTCGAACAGCACAATACTGAAGCGTTTCTTCATCGAGTATGGGAATAGGCACACCTAATCCAACAGCAAGAGAACACCCATAGCCTCGAATACTTAATCCCCAAAGCCAGTTCGGATCCATGCCTTTTAAATCTCCAATGACTGCTAAAGTGCCAGCACCACTTCTGGGTATTCCTTTATTGTTTCTCTCTACTCCTGGATCATGTTGAGTTCCCTGCCAAGCAACATATCCAACACCACCACCTAAAAATATCTTCGTACCCACACCAATTACTCGATAATAAGGATCATTCAATAAGGGGCTTAATTGTCCAGCAGAAGAAAAACCAGCATTTCCCAAATGCGGAAGAAGTACCCCAAGGTAAGTGTAAATTATTTTGTCTGAACAATTCACTGCTACATTGTAGTTTTGATAAGCATTGCGTGGATTAAAGAGATAGGCTTGATTTAAGTCTTTGATATTAATCCAGGTTACTAATTTTTTTCTGGGATATTCATCGGTTCCATAACCGAAAGCTTCCAATAATATATCTTTTCCGGCAACCAAATCTTGAATAACATGACCTCCACCATACTTAAATTCACCGGGATAGATTTTATTCAATGGATCGTCTTTAGCAACCTGGGTAGCACCAATATAAAGATCAACGGCTGCTAAACCTCCGTAGGCCATCACCCCATTTAAGTAAGCCTCGCTGATTTTCATCCTTGGTTTGGTATGACCGGTATTAATTATTGCTCCCGAAGAACACATTGCACCAAAGGTTCCAGTCGTTACGACATCAACTTCACGAGCGGTTTTTTCAATTCCATTTTTATCAACTAACTCAATAACTTCCTCAGCAGTGACCACAACTGCTTTCCCTTTTTTAATCTTCTCATTTATTTCTTGGTAGGACCTTAAAGCAACGCCCATGATATGTGCCCCCTTATTTAAAAATAAAAAAACCCGCCGCCCAAGGGGCGGGGGGTTTATCCGCGGTACCACCCTTATTTCTGATAGTCTAAAACTATCCTCCTTATTCACCATCTCAATCACAAAATGGCAATCGAATAACGCCGATTAAACGGTTCCGGCTACTCTGTTTTCACCATAACAGCTCCCGGGCCATGTTCATTGAGTTCTGAAGGACCGGCTTCCACCTTACCCAGTTCTCTATCCCTTTTCCCCCAATTACTCATCCCATTCTAAGCTGATTAACATTTCCCGAATTATAACTATGGGATTGAAGATTGTCAAGCATACTTATTTTATAAAATAAGCTTAAAAACAATAAAAAAGCCTCCCCTTTAAGAAGAGGAGGCACAATAATTATATATCAACGATACCCAGCAGTGATAAGTTCTTTTAGCTCAGCAATATTTTCTGGTGTAACGGTTCCCGCTCCGGTATTGATGTTAAATCCAGTAATTTTGTATTTTTTGGTCAATACTATCTGGAGTACCGGTATATATCCTTGTAAATAGAGTTGTTGATCAAGAACAGCACTAATATAACCGGTTTCCAGACCTTCAATGGTAGCGGGTGATAAATCGATACCGGCAGCAATGATTTCACCAGGTTGTTTTTTCAAATTATCCCTCAGTAGATTAACTAAAATCCCAGTGATTGCTCCATGTTGAGTCCCAATTGCCTTGCAATCTGGATGTGCCTGAAAGTATCCGGTTAAAATTGGAATTGCAGTTGAAGCATCGGCATCAGCCTCTGGTGATATTTCCTGTCGATCTACAATAACACCTCCATCTTCGAGAGCTCTTGCCATTCCTTCCTCGCTTTGACCACGGAAAGGTTGAGAGAAAAGCCCATATACAATTGCTTTGTCTCCAGGTTTTAATCCCGCTTTTAACATCGATTGTCCGGTTAAATAGCCACCGGCAAAAAGATCCACTCCTGCATACCCAAATCCTTTATCCATATATTCTTCCTGGATATCAGGAAGAGGAGTATTATTCACAGTTACGATTATTCCTTTATCAAATGCTTCCTTTACTAAATCTTTCATTGCTGCAGACCCTGGATGTCCCATAATCACAATGCCATCGGGTTGAGCGGCAATGGCTTCTTTGAAATGTTGAACCATTTTTTCTGGTTGCCATTGTGAATATTGTTCTATAAGCTTTACTCCTAATGCTTTGGCGGCTTCTCTGGCGCCTAAAGTTCTCTGTATGGTCGCTACCGCCCCTTCAGCCCCTCCCATTTGGCAGTAAATAACCATTCCTTCCCCCAAAAGTTTATCTTGCGCATAAAGCGGGAGAGTAAAAGTCATGAATACTAATGCAATAATGAGAATAACAGAAATTCTTTTCATTCCCTTTTCCTCCTTAATAATATTAAACTTATAACTTAAAAATTTGTTTGGATTTTCCTAATTTAAGAGCTATGCCTCCTTTCTTTTAAATATTTCATTTACGTTTTCAAATTTTCAAAAATAAATTTATTCTTTCTTTAATCCTTTGGTAAAAACTGAATTCCTCAAATTATCAAAAAAACAAATACGTTTTCCATTGGTCCGATCAAGTACAATATTCAAGGCAATTGAGCCAAGCATAATGAGTCCGGTGGTCAAACGAGTCCAGAAACCACCCACGCCGGAAGCCGTGACTCCGGTTTCGAGAGATCCTACAATAAACATACCAAACAAGGTGCCGATTACCCGACCTTCTCCACCAGTAATTGAAGTTCCTCCAATAAAAACCGCCGCCATAACTGGAAGAAGAAATCCACTTCCTTGATTCGTCCAAAAATTGGTCATTTCAAAAGTGAGCAAACAAGCGGCAAAGCCACCCAAGAGGCCCATTAAAGTAAAAACCTTAATCTTAGTCGAATCAACGTTGACTCCCATGACCCGAGCGACATTGACGTTGTCTCCAATAAATATGATGCTTTCCCCAAAAGTATGACGATTCAATAAATACCAAACAAAAATTGTCAAACCAATGGACCATATGGCTTGAGCAGGAAAAAGACCCCCAATTCTACCAACCAACAAGGTATGAAGAAGAGAACCTTTTATCGGATTGACGTTGAGAGAAACTCCTCCTGAAATTAAAATGGTTAAACCCGTCCAAAAGAAATTGGTCCCCAAAGTTGTCATTATTGAAGGAATCCCAACCTTGGTAAGGATCAAACCATTCATATAACCAATAAAGGCTCCGGCTGCTAAAGCCGCTAAAAAAGGAATAAAAATCATTCCAGTGATGTGAAAAAGATAGGCAAACACCATTCCACAAAAAGCAATAACTGATGGAAAAGAAAGATCAATTTCACCCGCAGTGATAATCAGAGTCAATCCGGCAGCTAAAACTAGAGTAGGAGCATTATAGGTTAAAAAAGACATATATATGGTTGGCCTTAGAAAAGCATTAGGTGCGGTCTTCATAAAAGCTAAAATTATAACCACAAAAACTAGCATAACTGGAAAACCTTCTATGGCTAATAAACCCTTTTTCTCAGTTTTAATCATAACTTCTACTCGTCTCCCCTCTTTTTAGATGCGAATCGTAATAGAAATTCATCTAATTTTTCTAAAGACATTTCTTCTTTGGAGAAGTTAGCTACCACCATCCCCCGATCAATAATTACAAAACGGTCGGCGATATCGTAAACGTGTCCAATGTTGTGGGATATATAAACACAAGCTCGACCAGAAGCTCGAATTTTCTCAACAAATTGAAGAACTTTTTGGACTTCTTTAACCGACAAAGAAACCGTTGGCTCATCAAGAATGATTAAATCGGCATCAAAATGCATTGCCCGCCCAATGGCAATCCCTTGTCGTTCCCCACCTGATAGTTTGCTCACTTTGGAATCAACACCAATACCAACACCACGAAATCCTATCATGTCCATAATAATGGTATTGGCAATTTCTTTTTCCTTTTTAATGTTAATGAAACCGAATCGGTTCGTTATTTGCCGCCCAATAAAAAAATTCCTCCATAGAGTTTGTTTTTCACCAAGGGATTTATCCTGATAGACGGTTTCAATACCATAACTGTGGGCTTTTTTTACATTGTAGTCTTTAGCAGTAACTTTTTGTCCGCGGATATAAAGTTCTCCACAAGTGGGATGGAGAACTCCGGTCATAATCTTAACCATAGTGGATTTTCCAGCACCATTATCACCAAGTAAACCGATTACTTCATTTTTCCCAACCGAAAAATTAATATTTCTCAATGCTTCGACGTTCCCAAAACGCATCCCAACATTTTTCATTTCAAGAATGTACTGGAAATTCTTATCCCCCATTTTCACCCCGCCTTAATACATCTTCTCATCACAGATATTTTAATTATAATTTTCATCTTCAAGTTTGTCCAGCTAAACAAGTACCATATTTTTTTAAAAATAAATTGGTAATTCTCTTTCATTCTTAGATAATAACGATTTTTGGAAATTTTGTTTTATATCTTGAATCTAATAACTTATTCTAATCAATTCGGAACTCATTTGAATAATTAATGCATTTTTTATTTATTACCCCCTTTGGTGTGTCGTTTTACAGTCTATCCCTTGTACCATTAGTTGAGGATGAAAAGAGTTTCCCCTCACCTTCACCTCTCCCACCAGGGGAGAGGAAAAAATTAAAGTAACTTACTTTTACGATACCCTTTTGCTAAAATAATATTGGAGGTGAATGAAATGGCACATAAATTACTCATTGTTAAAATTGAAGCTCGCTCAAATCAAGCGACCAAAGTTCAAGAAGTATTAACAAAGCATGGTTGTAGCATACGTACTCGATTGGGACTTCATGAAACTTCCCCCAATTATTGTGCTGAAGATGGATTAGTGATTCTCGAGTTAGCCGATAATCAAGAGGATATTCAAGCATTAAGAAATGATTTAGATAAACTACCAGGAGTAACCGCTCAATATCTTGAACTGTAAAAAAAGAAAAACCTCATCTTAAAAATGAGGTTTTTCTTTTTTTAAACATAAAATATTGTTTATCAATCCATTATACTTGAAACTGTTTCGATTTGATACCCTCGCTTTTGCAGGGTTTCAATAATTTCTGGTAAAACATCAACTGTTTGGGAAAGACTGTGAAATAAAATTATAGAACCAGATTTTACATTATCTAAAACATTATTAATAATAGCTTGTCGATTGTCGGTGTGAAACAAATATCGTGAGTCTACCGTCCAAAGTACGATACCGTATCCACTCATTCCACAAGCTTTCTTAATATTTTCATCAATTAATCCTCCCGGCGGCCTGAGATACAATGGCATATGGCCGGTTGTTTCCACAATACACCGTTCAGCCTTTTCGATATCTTGAAGCAGAACATCAACCGTTTTCCCACCATCCCAGCGATGAGAATAGGAGTGGTTTCCTATTTCATGCCCATTGTTTACAATTTCCTTGGCTAAATCAGGATTATTTTTTACCTGATAGCCAACCATAAAAAAGGTTGCCTTAACCTGATAGGTACGCAGTATTTTCAATATTTTTCTAGTATAGATATTGGGAACATCATCAAAAGTCAAGGCGACTTTTTTACCAATTCGATAATTACTGGATAATAGACGTACACAATTATATCCATAGACCTGATCATCATTTAGCCTCAAACACCAAGCTTCTTCACTAAAAATTATTATTAGGAAAAAAATCAAAGTAACGTTGATCAGGCCATTTTTATTCATCGCATCTTTTTTTATAAAATATTATTAATTTTTGTTTCAATGGCCTTTTTAGTAACATAACCTACAATACGGTCTACTTCTTTTCCATCCTTATATATAATAAGAGTCGGAATGGCACTGATCCCATAACGAGCAGCGATTTCACCATTATCATCAGTATTTAATTTCCCGACTTTTATCTTACCATTCATATCATTGGCAATTTCTTCCACAACCGGAGCTATCATTCGGCAAGGCATACACCAACTCGCCCAGAAATCAACAAGTACCGGTGTAGTTGATTGAAGAACCTCAACTTCAAAATTTGCTTTGTTCAACTCGATAATCGAATCTACCATTTTATTCACGCCCCTTTTTTCCTATCTTATGTTCTTTCCCTTTGAGTAACCTTTTTATATTCTCACTGTGTCTTAAAAACACCAGAGCACAAGCAAATATTCCCCACCAAATAATTTCTGGAGACTTTTTAAAAAAATAAAGACCAATAGGCATTAAAAATGCACCAGTCAAAGAACCTAAAGAAGAATACCGACTGAAGAAAACCATTCCTACCCAAGAAAGAAAGCTAATAATTGCCGTTTGGTAGGAAAGATAAAAGAGAATTCCAACTGTTGTTGCAACTCCTTTACCACCTTTAAAACGAAGGAAAACCGACCAGTTATGACCAATAACAATCATAAAAACAGCAAGAAACCAAATCAAGGGATTCTGAATAAAACGAGTTGATAAATAAGCGCCTAAAAAACCTTTTAAAGCATCTGCAATTCCAGCTAATAACGCTGGAAAAAATCCTAATACTCGTGAAACATTGGTAGCGCCAATATTCCCACTCCCATATTTCCGAATATCAATGCCCTTCAGTAACCATCCGATAATAACCCCAAAAGGTAGCGACCCAATGAGATAATTAATACCTATAATCAACCACCCAGCCATGATAATTACTCCTTATATTGTCCAAAAACCAAAGAACCATTATGTCCTCCAAATCCAAATGAGTTAGAAATTGCATTACGAATTTCCATTTTTTGGGCTTTCTGGGGAACATAATCTAAATCACAATCTTCGTCTTTTTCTTCAAGGTTGATAGTTGGATGAATGGTCTTATGAAATATACCCAAAACAGTTGCTGCTGCTTCCATGGCTCCTGCTGCCCCTAAAAGATGACAGGTCATGGATTTTGTTGAACTAATTTTTAGTTGATAAGCCCTTTCAGCAAACACTTTTTTTATTGCCAACGATTCCATTTTATCATTTAAGGGTGTTGATGTTCCATGGGCATTAATATAATCAATATCTTCAATCTGAAGACCAGCATCACGAATTGCATAAAGCATAGAGCGTGCTGCTCCTTCGCCTTCAGGATCGGGTGCAGTTATATGATAAGCATCACAGCTGGCTCCATACCCCTTTAATTCAGCATAGATCGGTGCGCCTCTTCTTTCGGCTGACTCTTTCGTTTCTAAAATCAATGCTGCGGCACCTTCTGCCATAACAAAACCATCCCGATTTTTATCAAAAGGTCGTGAGGCTTTTTTGGGTTGGTGATTATAAGTAGAAAGAGCCTTCATTGCACAAAAACCAGCTAAAGCTAATGGTGTAATTGACGCTTCCGAACCAACCGCTACCATTAAATCAGCATCACCTCGTTGAAGGATTCGAAAGGCCTCTCCAATTGCATGAGTGGATGCCTCACAGGCTGTTGATACGCAACTATTTGGACCTTTTAAACCCAGATGGATAGCGACGTTGGCTGCCCCCATATTAACAATCATCATAGGAATAAAAAAAGGGCTGACCTTTTGCGGACCACGATTCATTAATACTTCATGCTGTTCTTCGAAAGTAAAAATTCCACCTATTCCAGAGCCTAAGATAACACCAGAACGCTCATGTTTAAGCCTCTCTAAGTTTAATTGTGAATCTTGAAAAGCCATGATAGACGCACTGACGGCAAACTGGGAAAAGCGATCCATCCGACGAGCATCTTTACGGGGTAAATAATCATCACAATTAAAATCTTTCACCTCGCCAGCTATTTGACTATCATATGAGCTGACATCAAACCTTTTAATGGTATCAATTCCCGATTCTCCATTAATTAGGGCTTTCCAAAACTTTTCTTTTCCAATCCCAATTGGGCTGACCACCCCAATTCCGGTAACCAAGACTCTTCTATCCAAAGCTAAAACCTCCCTTACCATCGAATAAGAACTGAACCCCAAGTCAAACCTGCTCCAAAACCAACCAGTAAAATGATATCTCCTTCTTGGATTCGACCCTCTTGAACGGCTTCTGAGAGTGCTAAAGGAATTGAGGCAGAAGATGTATTTGCGTATTTATGGATGTTTACAAAGATACGATCTTCAACTATGCCAAGACGTTTTGCAGCTGATTGAATGATCCGTATATTAGCTTGATGGGGAATAAATAAATTAACATCTTCAATCTTAATGTGACCTTTTTCTATAACTTTTAGTGAAGCCTCTTTCATAATTTTTACGGCAAACTTAAAAACTTCATTACCAGACATTTTTATATAATGGAGTCGATTTTGAACTGTATCAATTGAGGCCGGGAGACGGGAAATACCGGCAGGAACTTCAATATAGTTGGCCCCTCCTCCATCAGAACCTAAATGGGTAGAAATAATACCTGGTTTTTCTCCAAGTCCAATTACAGCTGCTCCGGCACCATCACCAAAGAGAACACAGGTAGCCCTATCTTCCCAATCGAGAATTTTCGACAACGTTTCTGCTCCAACTATTAAAGCAAAATTTCCGCCTCCGGCAGAAAGATATTTTTCTGCGATCGAAAGAGCATAAACAAAACTCGTACAACCAGCTTCAAGGTCAAAACAGGCAGCATTTTCAGCTCCCAATTCACGTTGGAGAATACATGCTGTCGCCGGGAAAAGCATATCAGGAGTAACAGTAGCAACAATGATCAAATCAAGGTGAGATGGTTTTATCTGGGCTTTTTCCAGAGCTATTCGTGCCGCTTCAATTGCCAGGGTAGAGGTGGTTTCATTTTCCGAAGCAATTCTCCGCTCTCGTATGCCACTACGACTAACGATCCATTCATCACTGGTATCAACTATTTTTTCCAGATCAAAATTGGTTACGACTTTTTGAGGAACACATGCTCCTACTCCCAGTATTTTCACTGGTCGATTATTCAAATTACTTCCTCCTTCATTTCAACAAGTGAAAAACCTATTTCTCCCTCAGCCACAACTGTTTCATTCACCTTCGCTATACAGTTTAATTTACCCATTCTTTTACGAATCTTGAGAAGTTCAACTTTAATAATTAATTGGTCCCCAGGAACAACCGGTTTTCGAATTTTCACCCGATCAATCGTGGTAAAATAAGGAACACAATCATGATATTCATCCAAATTCATCATCATTGTAGCACCCACTTGAGCCATCGCTTCGATAATGAGCACACCTGGCATGGTTGGTAATCCCGGAAAATGACCTTGAAAAAACCATTCATTGATTGTCACATTCTTAATACCCACAGCAGTCATTTTCTCAATAGAAACTTTATCTACTAATAAAAATGGAAAACGATGGGGCAAGATTCTCTGGATCATTTGATTATCCAGGTCCATTTTTCAAATACCTCCCCTTAAAAAGTTTTCAATTCAATCCCTTTCTGGTTAACAATATCACTATTGAATAATTAAGAGAGTTTTAGGAAAATTGACATAAAAGAATAACTGGAGTAGTATTTTACCAAAAATAACAAAAATTGTCTCAAGGGTGGGAGAATATATGCTGAGAGGACTTCGCAAAAATCTCAATATTATCATAATAATCGTTGTGGTTGCCTTTTTCTTTACCATTTTTTATGGCACTTTCACTCGTCGTTCTCAAAATCCTTCACAAAGCGCGGCAGCAGCTGCAACTGTTAATAATACCGTTATTACCATTTATGATCTTGAAAATCAATTCCGAAATTTTATCTCTCAGTTTGACAATAAATACCTCAATGAGCTCGATGAAAAAGGAATTAACTACCTGAAAAGACTTACTTTAGAAAGCATGATCAATAATGAGCTCCTTTACCAAGAAGCAAAATCACGAAAAATTAAAGTGAGTAATAATGAAATTAATAGCAGATTAAATGAAATCAAAGCCAATTTTCCTTCTGATCGGGAGTTTCAAAATTACCTCCAATATCAAGGTATCCGAATAAATGATTTGAAAGAATCGATTAAACGGGACTTGATGATCACCCACCTTACTAATTCATTATATGAAAGTATTGTTATTCCACCTGAGGATATTAACAGTTATTACGAAGAAAATAAAAGCTTGTTTTCAACCCCGACTCAATATCACCTCTATCAGATGACATTTCCTTCTCAAGAAGAAGCCGAGAAAATCTATAAAAGAGTCAATTTGGGCGAAGATTTTTCCAGTTTAGCTAAATCGAATTCTATCGACAGCTATGCTTCCAATGGTGGAGATACCGGTTGGATATCAGAAAATGCCCTTCCTAATGAATCAAGAGATTATATTATTGAATTGAAAGATAAATTGGGAAGCATTACTCCAATTATAAAAGTCGGGAACAACTATCAATTCTTTAAGCTGATTGAAACAAAACCGGCTGAGGAAAAAACCTTAGAAGAATCCCAAGAAGAAATAAAAGCCATTATCGAAAACGAGCAAAAAAGAGTAAAATTAGAGCATTTAATTGCTGAAATTCGTAATAAATCAAAAATAGAATATTCTGAAAGTCTATTGAGCTTAGGTATAGGAAGTGAACCGTTACCAACCGAACCACTGGAATCTGAGAATTCAGCAGCCACCCCTCCCAATTTATCAGAGACAACTGAAATACCCGAAGTGACATCAAAATCAAATCCTTAGGGGATTTTTTCCATTGAATATTCACAGATATTCATTAAAATTTCAAACGTTCTTGTTTTTTCTTTTGTTGACTTTAATTATAAGTTTATTTATTGTATTTATCCCTCGGGTTTTTTCTTCTACACCTCAAAACGTTTTTTTTCTCAATCAAAGCTTTAGCAACATTGCAAAAAATGATATTCTTCCCTATCTCCAACTTATGGAAAGGAAATGGGTATCTGAACAACTTCAAATTGAAGCTCTCGATAAAAACTTTCTTATTGACAAAAAAGCTTTTTCGATTCAATGGGACTTAACTCGAATAAAAAAGGCCCTTTTACAAAGAAAAAACGAAAATCAGCACATTTCACTTATTTTTTCTTGGGATGAAAAAAAAGTGGAAGAAGCTTTTTATTTTATCGCTGAAAAAACTAACTCAACACCTCAAGATGCCATTCAGTTAAATGGGCGGATCATTCGTTCGAAAGTTGGTTATCGTCTTAACTTAGCCGATGCTATTACCGAAACCCGTGATGGACTTTCTCAAGCTTTAAATAAAATCGTTATAAAAAGTTACGAGGTTTTGAACCCAACCATCGATACAAATAAATTACTTCAGTCACTTGGATTCCAGCATTTACTCGCCCGTTATGAAACTTCATTGGTAGAAAAAGACGATAATACCCGTTTTAATATTGATAAAAGTGCCAAAAGAATTGACGGTTTCATCTTAGAAAAGGGAGAAATCTTTTCTTTCAATAAAATTGTTGGCCCTGCTGATAAGGATGATGGTTACCTCGAAACCAAAGTTGTTGTCAATGGAAAGTTAGTACCCGGTTATGGAGGAGGGATATGTCAAGTTTCTTCAACCTTGTATAATGCCCTCCTTCAATGTGATGCGAAAATCATCGAGCGAAGCCCACACTCTGGTTATTCGGAGACCACAGCATATGTGAATTTAGGACGTGATGCAGCTGTCAGTTTTGGGTATAAAGACCTCAAATTTAGTTTTCCACAACAGCGAACCGTTATATTTACCTATATTGAAGGTGATCGTCTTGTTGCAGAGATTTGGGGAGAAAAGGAATTTCGTGACACAAAATCGATTACCAGTCAAATTCAAAAAATTACTGAAAATGGGAAAGATGGTGTTCTTATTGACGTTGAAACAACCATTTTCATTAATGACAAAATTGAAAAACGCTATCAAGATCGGTATGTTGTTTCCAGTGATTTTTCTATTTCTCTCGAGAGATGACCTCGATATCATAAGTCGGTTTTTCTTTATATACTTTCCCAACGTTCAATTCCAAAGTCCAATTATTTTGCTCAACCTTTCCATCAACATAACTAATGATTTCTCCTGGCATGTATGCTTTGAGTGCTAAGGTAACATTACCCAATAATGGTTTGACTGTTCCAGCGCCCATTTTATCCAAAGCCGCTCCTAACTCTTCCCCTTTTAAGGTCGCTTCCAGAATCACCAAGTCTTGATCTTTAGTTAACATGGCGGTTGAACCTAAAAATTGTTCAGTAAATTGCTGGGCTTTTTCTTGGTTGGGGAAAGACCATACCCATGCTATGATGTAAGGTGACGCATCCTCTTTGGCTTGGATCTCAACATAACTTCTTTCATCCTCGGATAACTTTTTATATTCATTCACAGCAGCTTTTTTTATTTGACTATAAACATTGACATCAGTTGTACTGATTGAAATTCTGGCTTTTGGAATGGTCGCATTGGAATCGACCTTAATTCCCACCTCAATTTGTGCACACCCAGAAATAAAAAAAACTAGAATCATAAAGCCCAGAATAAACCACCAATTTCTCCTCATATGAAACCTCCTCGTTCCAAGTTCATATTTTCCATACTTATTTCTTTTATCGTATTCTAAGCACTTTTGTTACTCTTTTTTGGAATGATTTTTAAATATTTTTGGTTATGAAAAGATATGACTTTTTTAAAGCAATTTATATGATAGTAACATACATTTATTAAATTGAGGAGGATAATCATGGCGTATATTGAACTTTTTGCACAAAAAGGAAAAATTGAAGCTGATATTAAGGGCGAAAAGATATTGTTTAAAAGTAGTGGCGCCGATAGTGATTCTGGACATTGGCCTACTGAATATGTGATTGCAGCTTTAGGGAGTTGCTTTTCTGGATCGTTGTTTGCTTATGCCAAAAATAAAAATTATCCATTAGAAAAAGTCATTTTGAAAATTAAAAGTAATTTAGGTTCTGCTCCATCTCGAATTCAGTCGATTCATATCAATGTCGAATTAATTGGCAATCTTACACTTGAGGAAAAAGAGAGGCTCATCCAAGCCGGAGAAAGGGGTTGTACAGTTATGAATACTTTACGAGGTGGAGTGGAAATAATTGAAACACATTTATCATCTTAGTTGTAAATTCAGAAGAAGCTGTTTTTTGAATAACTTATTTAATCGTCTATCCTGAAAATAAATGAGTAAGTAAAAAGTGATGAAACAAAAAAGTGAAAGGCACACCCCCCTGAATCCCCCCTCAATGGGGGAAGAAGTTGAACAATTCCCCTCCCGTGGAGGGGTGCCGCTTCGCGGGGGGAGGGTGCTTTTT
>JAAYUP010000397.1 GCA_012517635.1 Candidatus Atribacter alterifermentans | reverse complement strand
GACGATGGTGGAAGCTCTGGATTACTTCGGCAAGAGATGGGAATTCTTCCTCCCGGAGATATTCGAAACTGTCTAATTGCTTTAGCCGATACCGAACCATTGATGGCAAAACTTTTTCAACATCGCTTTGATCATGAAAGTGCTCTTCAGGGGCATAATTTCGGAAATCTTTTTATAGCTGCCCTCACTCAGGTGACTGGTGATTTTCAAAAGGCGATTGGAGAATCCAGTAAAGTCTTAGCAGTACGAGGTCGTGTTCTTCCTACTACCCTTCTCAGTGTTGTTCTCAAGGCGGAATGCGAGGATGGTACGATTATAAGTGGTGAATCAAATGTTGGTTGTTGTGGGAAAAGAATTAAACGAATATTTCTTGATCCGGAAAAGGTGGCTTCCACTCCAGAAGTGATCAAATCAATTGAAGAAGCCGATATAATCATCTTAGGTCCAGGAAGCCTTTATACCAGTGTTTTGTGTAATTTAGCTGTAAGCGAAGTAAGAGAAGCTGTTCTACGTTCTTCGGCTCCTTTAGTTTTTATATGTAATATCACGACTCAACCGGGAGAAACCGATCACTATGATTTTTCAGATCATCTCAGAGCCCTTTTTCAATTTATTCCTCCAGAACGACTCAATTATATTTTGGTAAACGGTGAAAAACCGACATCTCAAGAGGTAGAAGAGCTAGCAAAACGAGGGATCGAAATTGTAAGTGCCAATGCCATCAATACCTACGATTCTATTAAAGTTTTTGAAGCAGCTATGTTGTCCCATGAGCAACCTTCTCGTCATGACTCAAGCAAATTAGCCAGAGCTTTAATTCAAATTCTCAAAGCCGAAAAACCATCGTGGAATTTGTATTTTACTTTATATACTGAAGAAGGCTTTAAAAACCTTAAACTGGTTCGATTGATGAATACCTATAAAGAACGGAAAAGAAACGCTCATCGAATTATAGACGATAATGGGATAAATCATAGTGAAAACGAATCGAATAACCAGGTAGTAATTAACAAAAAATAGACAAAACTTATTTTGTATCGAGATAATTATAGCCCAGTTCTATGAGTTTAGCACATCCTATCAATTCCGGATTACATAATTGGTAATCGTTCATTAACCCGTTAAACCACATTTGCGACCATTCTTAAGGTAAAAGCAAAGCGACCAGTCGAAAAATACTAGCTTAATTTATTTTTTTTATTTCTTTTTTAGTATATTTAAATTTTATTCTAAATTTAGAATATCGGTTATTTATTTTCATATTGAAATCGAAAAAAATTGTGTTAATATTAGAAGAGTTGAGATAAAGATATTCTGCAAACGAATTCAATATATATTTTTTAGGAAGATACTTTAGGTTAAGAATTCCTTAATTAAGAAATTTATCAGGTTTTTACCCCTTAATTTAATGGAAAAGGATAGGTGAATGATGCGATACTTTTTCTATTATTTAATTTTTGCTTTATTAGTAATAATTATTCTTTTTCCTATGTTATGGACTTTCTCTCTATCAATTAAAACCCATGCAGACATCACATCTTCAATCCCAAAATTTGTTTTTAAACCTACCACCATGAATTATCGAGGTTTGTTTACTGGTGAAACTGGGACGACTTCTCTTCCTTCTTCAAAACCTAATTTTCCCCGGTATTTTATGAATGGAGTTATAATCAGTGGTGGAGCAACATTATTAGCCTTACTCATAGGTATTCCTGCTGCTTATGTATTAACGAGGGCACGCTTTAAAAAGGAATCTACGAGGGAAAATTTAGCTTTTAATATTCTCAGTTATTGGTTTGGTCCTGAATTGGCAATTGTTCTTCCTCTCTACCAAATATATCAACGGGCTGGACTCATTGATACCTATGGAGGATTAATATTGGTTTATCAGCTGATTGGCATTCCTTTTGTGGTCTGGATGTGCCGAAGTTATTTCCTTGATATTCCAGTATCGATTGAAGAAGCTTCCAATGTTGATGGATGTAGTCGAATTCAAACTTTTTTTCGTGTGGTTTTACCCCTTGCAAAAGGCGGTATCGCTGCCACCGGCCTTTTAACTTTTATCTTTTGTTGGAATAGCTTTGTTTTCGCCTTGGTAGTTGGTGGAGAAAAGACTATGCCTGTCACAACCGGATCCTTAGGTTTCATTCGATATCAGGCGGTTCTATGGGGACAAATGAGTTCTGCCATCATTGTATCTGCTCTTCCTGCTATTG
>JAAYUP010000396.1 GCA_012517635.1 Candidatus Atribacter alterifermentans | reverse complement strand
GGAAAAATTTTGGAAAGCTCACTTCCTGATCGTTATTCAGAAACAAACTTAATACTTTTTGAATCTCAACCGCTCTCTCAAAATCCAGCTGCAGTGTATTTAGCCAGCTTAGAAAGTGTTACCGGTCGTCGAACAATGCACCAAGCTTTGGACGTAATTGCTAAGCTTTTGAGTACTAATAAAGCCAACTGTTTCTCTATCGCTTGGAAAAACGTCCGATACCAACATACCGCGGCTCTGCGATCGAAATTACTAGAAATGTATCGTCCTGCAACAGTGAATAAGATGCTTTCTGCCCTACGTCGAGTCTTAAAAGAAGCCTGGCGCCTCGGACAGATGTCAGCGGAAGATTATGAACGAGCATCGGATATCCGGAATGTAAAAGGAGAAACGCTTCCAAGAGGTCGAGAACTCTCTTACGGAGAAATTGCTGCACTCATGGGATCATGTGAAGATGACTCAAGCCCAGCAGGAATTCGTGATGCCGCTCTGATTGCGGTTCTCTATGGAGCCGGACTTCGCCGGGCTGAAGTGGTAGTACTGAATTATGAAGATTATGATCCAGAAACTGGACGACTCATTATTCGTGGAAAACGCAAAAAAGAACGGACCGCCTATCTTGATAACGGAGCCTTTGATGCCGTGAATGACTGGGTTCTCTATCGGGGGAGTGATCCCGGTCCCCTCTTCTACCCTATCAATAAAGGTGGAAGGGTAGTAAGAAGACGTATGACTGACCAAGCTGTGTATACTATTCTTCAAGTACGAGCTTCGAAAACTGGTGTGAAGCTTTTTTCTCCTCATGATCTTAGAAGAACCTTCGTCAGTGATCTCCTCGATGCTGGAGCCGATATTGTAACAGTCGCCAAGATGGCTGGTCACAACCAGGTCCAGACCACTGCCCGGTATGACCGTCGAGGAGAAGAAGTAAAGAAAAAAGCATTCAAACTCCTCCACGTACCTTATCGGGGAAAGGAGTAAAAAATGGAAATTTATTTTGAAAATCGGACTTGGCCTCATTCTAAATTTTACCGGCTTGAAATAGAACTTGTTCTTTTTAATGTCTGTTTAAAACGGGAATGGGGACGTATTGGAAGGAAGAAACGGGGGAAAGTAGAGTACTATAAGACATGGAAAGATGCGAAAAAAGTTTATCAAAATATTCTCAGAAGACGAATTAGAAATGGATATAAAGTAGTAAAAAAAAATATTCGAATTAATCAATTGGATCTTCCGCTATTTAGAACATAGGGATCAAACTCAAAAATTTCTTCTAGGATTTAAAATAAGGTATCATTTAATCATCATATTGAATAATATTTTTTATATTTTTGCTAAATATATTCTCTTCATCGGATTTTTTAAAATTTAACAATCGAATTTTTTCAATTTGAAATATAATATTTTCCTTTCCTCCAAAAGGTAAATCAGAACCAAATATTACTCGTTCAGATCCAACCTCTTTCACTGCTGCCTTAATAGCACAACTTGGTGCACCACTTGTTTCTAAAAAAATGTTTTCATTATTTTGTGCTGAAACAATAGCTTCCTTCCAAAGATCGGGTAAACCCATATGCCCCATGATAATTTTCACTTTTGGAAACATTTC
>JAAYUP010000395.1 GCA_012517635.1 Candidatus Atribacter alterifermentans | reverse complement strand
TTGAAATGCAACGACAAGCCAAAGGAATCCATTTGGTAAATCTCCTTCAACTTGAAGACGGAGAACAAGTAATTAAAATGATACCCCTCAGGGATTTTGGAGAAGGAAAGTACCTATTTTTTGTAACTAAAAAGGGTATAGTAAAAAAGAGCGACCTTCTTGAGTTTGTTTCTATTACAAGACGAGGCATACGGGCAATTAATCTAGATGACGGTGATGAGCTATCAGTTGTGTTTGTAACGAATGGGCAGGAAAAAGTTTTGATTGCTACCGCGAAGGGTTATGGAATTTCCTTTTCTGAAGAAGAGGTTCGCTCAATGGGGAGAGCCAGTCGAGGGATAAAGGGTATTACTCTCCGAGACAAAGACCGAGTTGTTGGCGCTTCTACCCTAAACCATAATTTAGATCTTTTAATCATCTCCTCCAAAGGTATGGGAAAACGGTTAAAAATGTTAAATTTTCCAGTCCATCATCGGGGCGGGAAGGGCATTATCTTAATGAAATTCAGCCAACCAGAAAACGAAGTGATCGGTGTTCAACTGGTCACCGGGCAGGAAGAGATATTGATATCTTCGCAAAATGGGAGTCTCATTCGGATCAATTGCAATGAAATTTCAGTTCAAGGGCGTGCAACCCGGGGAGTAACTCTGGTGCGGTTGCACGAAGGTGATTTAATTTCATCTTTTGCACTGGTTGAATAATGAACAAACCCATCCATGGTGGTCGATTGATAGAAATGGAATTAAAAGGTGAGTGCCCTGTGGATTTCAGTGTAAATTTGAATCCATGGGGTCCGCCCCCAGTTTTAAAGGAACATTGGAGTGATTGGTTTCGATATGTTTCCTATTATCCTCCCCTTGATTGGGAATTTTATCAAAAAAGGTTATCCCTGCTTTATAATTTGAATCAGAACTTGGTTCTTCCCTTCAATGGTGCTACTCAAGCCATTTATTTTGTTGCCCGTCGCCTTCGGACCAAAAAAATCTTTATTATTGAGCCCTGTTTTACTGAATATGCTCGAGCCTTCAATCTTGAAGGAAAAACAGTCGTCCATAGTCATCTTTTATTTAAAGAAGGATTCAAAAACCTAATGACTTGCATAAAAAAGGAAAGACCGGATTTGATTGTGTTAGGGAACCCCAGCAATCCCTTAGGCCAATGTTTTTCAAATGAAGAGAGACTCATATTATATTATTGGTGCCACGAACAGAAGGTTACTTTGCTGGTTGATGAAGCCTTTCAAGAGTTTATTCAGGAAAAAACCTCTTTTTTGCCACAATTGTTGAATGACGATGATAAAACCTTAATCATCATCCGTTCTCTAACAAAATATTATTCTTTGGCTGGCTTAAGAGGAGGCTTTATAGTAACTAATCCTTCCTCCGTACAGGAATGGAAACAGGCTCTTGAGCCTTGGAGTATAAATACTCTATTCGCTGTAACGTTAGATTTACTTGCTGGCGCTGATCTTCACGACTTTCATTCCATTACGCTGCAAGGTTTACAAAAGGAAAAACGATATATAGAAGAAAGCTTTGAGAAACTCACAAAAGACTTTGAGCTTCAACACTCTATAGTGAATTATTATACGGTAAAGATCAAAACCAATATAAGAAGTTTTTATTCTTTTCTTCAAAAACAAAGGCTCCTCGTACGTCCTTTAGATGATTTTTGGGGTATGTCTAACGATTTTTTTCGATTTTCAGTAAAATCGCACGAAGAAAACAAAAAATTAATGAAGGCGATGAATGATTATGCCCGAACCTTATAAACAAACCGTTCTCATATTAGGGGGAGCACGAAGTGGAAAAAGCTCTCTTGCTCAACAAATGGCTCGGGAGAGTGGTTTACCAGTTGTTTATTTGGCAACTGGTGTGATTACCGATGTGGAAATGAAAGAAAGAGTTCAAAAACATCGAGAATCTCGTCCCCAATCATGGGTAACAAAAGAAACCCCTTATGGTGGCTTTGGTCAAATGAATGAAAACTGGTCTGGAAAAGCAGTTTTACTTGATTGCATAACTTTCCTGGTTAATAATCTACTTTTAAGAGAAGACAAAGAAGAAGTTGTTTATCAACAACTACTCAAAGAGCTCGGCTTTCTTTTTGAAAAGCACCAACAAGAAGGTTTTTATTTTTTAATCGTAAGTAACGAGACGGGAATGGGAATTGTCCCGGAATACCCATTAGCAAGAACCTTTCGTGACCTCCAGGGTCGTATTAACCAGTGGTTGGCTTCCAGAGCAAACCATGTCTATATGGTATTAGCTGGAATTCCAGTGAGAATAAAGGGAGAAGAATAGTGAAATCTCATCCATTCGAGATGAAAACCAAGATTTGGCGTTACTGGTTCATTGCTCAGGGTTTTTTAACATGCGTTCCAGTTCCCAAATTCAATTATCAAAATCGAGATCTATCCCGAGCAGCAGTTTTTTTCCCAGTTATTGGTGGGTTAATAGGAGTTTTCAATTATGGATTGTATTTCCTCCTTCGGTTTATGAATGCCGGCAATTGGTTAATTGCTTTAATATTAGTCTCATCCTCCATCGTATTAACTCGTGGGCTGCATCTTGATGGATGGGCTGATGTTTGTGATGCACTCTTTTCAACTCATAATGTGCAAAGAAGACGAGAAATTCTTAAAGATAGTCGGCTTGGAACATTTGGTGTTGTTGGAATATTTCTTTTATTGTGTTTTAAGACTATTGCTCTAAGTGAAAGATTGATGCCGATTTTTTTAATTCTTTCTCCAATGGCAGGAAGAACCGCTGCTTTAATCGTTGGAGGACTTTTCCGTCCCTATCAGCAGGAGAAAAAAAGCCTTGGAGAAGAATTTATTGGTCAGATTCCCTGGCAGATAGTGGGGATTTGGCTTGGAATTTTAATACTATTTCCCTTGTTTTGGATAGGGGATTATTATCCCCTTAAAGCAGCATTAGTTTTTTTCATTGGTTGGTTGTTCAGTAAAATGATGGAGAAGAGTTTTCAAGGACTGAGTGGGGATGCTGTCGGAGCAGTTGTTGAATTGGTTGAAACTCTTTTTTTATTTTTAGGGAGGAAGTAAGAAGAAATGAAACGCGCATGGTGTCCAGGTAGTATAGGAGAGTTAATTCAAGGAATATGGGAAGACAGGGAAGTGCTCATTTCTTTGACTATAGATCGTTACTCAGAAATGGAAGCTGAATTGGTTGACACAGTAAATCAAAATAGTTTGGAAGATATGCAAAAGCTATGGAAATGCAAGCGTGCCATGGAATTCATTCTTCAAGAATGGGGATTAGACGAAATCACGGATAAAATTGTGTTTCGAAGAATCCACTCCATTCCAGAAGGGAAAGGATATGCCTCGAGTACCGCAGACATTGCCGCCCTTTTAGCAGCCTTAGCGCTTCTAATGGAACGGGATTTACGTGAAGAAGATATTGCCCGGATTGCTTTAAAAATTGAACCTTCGGACGGAATCTTTTTTTCAAAAATGTGTATTTTTGACCATCTAGAAGGAACAATCTTAGTACGTTTTCCCGTTCCAAGATACTTGGGAGTAGTAGGTGTGGAGTTACCAGGTGTTCTTGATACCCTGTCGGTGGATCGTCGCATGATGAGAAATCAATGGGAAAAGCACCAAAAAGATCTCTCCAATGCATTTCGTTATGCTCAACGTGGATTAGAAGAAAACGATTTATCTCTTTTAGGGAGAGCAGCAACTCTGAGTAGTTGGATTGCTCAGTCGTTTTTGCCGGAACCGATTTTTGAAAAATTAATTGATATCTGTTCTTTTATCGGCGGGCTGGGTGTAAACCGTGCTCATACCGGTAAAGTATTTGGAATTCTTTTTGATACTCGAGTCTATCCTCCGAAGGAAATGATTCAAAGAGTTAAGGAAACCTTAAAAGGCGAGAGAGTCGAAGTTTTTTATAATAAAGTCGTTTCTGGAGGAGCAAGGGTGATGAATCTATGAAGGAAATTATTCTATTAAGGCATGGAGATACCGATGCGACTGAAAACCGTTACTTTGCTGGTTGGAGTGACATTCCCCTCTCAAAAAAAGGCGAGAGAAGGGTACAGATAGCAAAAGAAGTTTTAAAAAAGTATGAATATTTGGAAATTTGGTCAAGCCCTCTGATCCGGACTCGACAGACGGCTCAGATTGTAGTCAACTCTAATTATATAATTCAATATGCCGAAGACATAAAGGAAAGATCTTTTGGTGAGTGGGAAGGGAAGAATTGGGAAACGCTCGAACATGATTTTCCTGATCAAGTCATAAAGTGGAAGGAAAATCCTTTGGAATTTACCCCACCGCAGGGGGAAAGCTTTGCTGATGTTTTAAGAAGAGTAAGAAGGTTTTGGCAAATGCTTTTTGGAAAAAACCAAGGAATCTATTTAGTGGTCACCCATGCTGGTGTCATTCGATGTCTTTTGGTTCTTCTAACCGGGATGACCTTTGAAAGTAGTTTTCATTTATTGTTGGATCCAGGTGTAATAGTAAAAGTTCGTGAAGATTCAGGATTTTTGCAAGTAACAGGGATTATTAATCATGAGGACTTGTGATGCTCAACGCAATTCGATTAATATGTGGGTTTATTCTTGACGGATTGTTTGGAGATCCTCAGGGAAAATGGCATCCAGTTGTTCTTATTGGTAAAGCGATCAGCGTTCTGGAAAAGTGGTTTTTTCCGAAGAAAAGAAACTTTAAACGTGAATTTATTATGGGTTTTGTTTTGGTTATTTTCATGGCTGGAGGTATGGGGATACCCTATTATTATCTTAGCCTTTGGTTGCGGCAATGCTTTTTGCCGGGCTTTTGGGGCTTAGAGATATATTTAATTTTTAGTTTTACCGCTTATCGCACTTTAATGAAAAGAGTCAATGATGTGAAATTGGCTTTGGAGCGGGACGACCTGGTATCAGCTCGCCAGGATTTAAAGCATTTAGTTGGAAGAGATACTGAGCATTTTTCAGAGAAAGAGATCGTTCGGGCTGTGATAGAGTCGCTTGCTGAGAGTTACAGTGATGGGATTCTTGCCCCACTATTTTATATAGCTCTTTTTGGTGCACTTGGGGGTTTAATTTATAAAATTTCCAATACCTTGGATTCAATGCTGGGGTATAAAAATTCTCGGTATTACTTTTTTGGTTTTGCCTCTGCCCGTTTTGATGATTTGATGAACATTATTCCCTCTCGGCTGAGTGTTGCAATGATTGGTATTTCAGCTATGATCTTAGGCAAATTTTGGAAAGGAGTATTCCACTACTCCTTCCGTGATGCAAGAAAACATCCGAGTCTGAATGCCGGTTGGCCCGAGAGTGCTTTGGCAGGAGCTTTGGGCATTCAATTAGGAGGCGCTAATTATTACGGGGGCAAACGTGAAGAATATCCATTTTTAGGAGAACCACTATTAGAACTTATTCCAGCTCGTATTGATGAAGCCCTTATAGTAATTCGGTATTCAACTTATATTGGCGTTTTGGTTTATAGTTTATTTTCAATAATAATTTGGTTATTTTAAAACATTCTTTCTTAGAAAAAAGGAATTCACCATTTTTAATAATAACTGTTAAGGATTTGTTACATAATCGGTCTGTTCTATACCAAAAAAGAAAAATTTTTTAACTTTATATCATTCCACGCTAAAATGAAAGTATAGGCTGTTATGGAAAAAGAGAAGAGGCGGTTTAATGTACGATCACGAACGGTATGATCCTGGTAAACTGAGAAAGCAGATTATAATTTCGATTCTGATCAGCTTAGGAACAACGATTTTTATTTTCTCGATCATTTCCTTCCGAGGAATTTCTATTGACTTGTCGGTTTTTCGTATTGAATGGTTCATATTTGGGATTGTAATCCTCATGTTTGCCTGGATTGTTGATGCCGTGCGGGTATATCTTAGTTCGAGGGCTTGGAATAAGACCATTACTTTTAAACAGGCACTCAAAACCGTTCTTTCTGGATACTTTATGTCTACTATTACCCCCTCGGCTACCGGAGGCACGCCTGCCCAAATGTATGTTCTTAGTCGATCTGGTCTTACCTGGGGCGAAGCAGGAAGCCTCGTGGTCGTCTGCGGTATCCTCTATCAAGTCAGCCTCCTTCTTTTAATCGTCGTCTTTATTTTTCTCTTCGATATTCGAGTT
>JAAYUP010000394.1 GCA_012517635.1 Candidatus Atribacter alterifermentans | reverse complement strand
TGAATTAAACAATTCCCCCCTTATCCCCATTTTAATCACTCTTTCCTCACCACGGTTTTTGTCAATCTGCCAGTTGTCCAACTGTACTCATATAAAGGACGCTTTCTTCAATACCATCAACACCAATAATGAGATTTACTTCATCATCATATAAAGCTCCAATCTGACAACTTCCTAATCCAAGGGATGTTGCTGCCAGAGCAAGGTTTTGAGCAATATGACCGGCATCCAAGTAAATATAACGGTAAGCACGTTGCCGATATTTCCATTTCGAACGTTCAAAGATTGCCGTCCATATGAACGTAACAGCCGCCATCCTAAGCATCTCCTGACCCATTCCTGCCCTGACTATTTCCTTGGTAAAGTTCCCTTTTTTTAATGTCTCTAATTCGTGCTTTCGAACCGAATAATGGTAAATACCTGGATAAAGGTCTGATACATTGCTGACCACAAGATAGGTCTCAATTGGGTAAAGCGCGCCCGCAGAAGGGGCAGTACGAAATTCTTGGTTTGCTTCTCGATTACGTATTCCATTGGCTGCCCATAAAATATAGGATAGTTGATCCAGTTGAATTGGTTCCGAAGAATATTCCCGGATACTTTCTCTTTTCCGAAGAGCTTCGTCAAGGCTCATTTCACTTAATTTTTTTGGTTCCGGTAAGGTTACAATTTGAACATTGTTATAAAACTTATAAGGTTCCGGTAAGTTTTCCCAACTCATCCCACCCACCAAAGTTTCTCCTCGAACATATTTGCTTTCTCGCTGAAAACGATCCCCTAAACCTTCCAACATCAAAGCATTCCTCCTCCTTTCATACATCTTTATTTATTATTATAATTGAATTGCTTATAATTCCTCATGTTCATTATTTTTTTTGCTCGCTGTATTTATGAAAAAGAATGGTTATAATGATAATTGAAGAAAATCTAAAGAAAGCGGGATCGGTATGGATTACCGTACTGTAAAACTAGCTCAAAATAATGTAGAAGCCGAAATAATCAAAGGCTTTTTAGAAGCCGAGGGTATCAACGTTATTTTAAAACCATCAACTCAACCTTATGGTGGGATTGCATATTTTGGTGATACTGGTCCCATAGAAGTTCAGGTTAAGGAGAACCAATTACTTCAAGCAAAATCGATTATCCATGATATGGAAATAAAGCCTATTGAGTGATAATCAGTGTCAAAACCAACCGATACCATCGGACATCTAAAATTTGCCATTGGGGTTTTTATCCTGAATCTCTTTTTTATAGTAGCTTTTACGTCTATAGGGCTTCCCTATTCGAATCAAGTAAAAATTGGTAAAAATATGATTCATTACCTTGATTCTGGAAAAACCAACGCTTATCCAATTCTTATGATCCATGGTTTAGGAGAAAATCTCCTGACATGGCAAAAAATTTTAAACCTTCTTCCTCAAGAAAATTATCGTTTTCTTTTAGTTGACCTTCCAGGTCATGGCCAATCAACTGCTGAACGGATGGGGAAATATTCTCATCGTCATCTTGCTCAACAACTTATTGAGTTCCTTGATACTCTGTCAGTCAAAAAAGTTATCGTCATCGGCCATTCTTTAGGTGGAACTCTCGCTATCCGAATGGCTCTTCTTCATCCCGAGAGAGTACAAGCTCTCTTTCTCATCAGTCCCGCAGTATTTTCGGTTCGTGGAGTTCCCTTGTCGGGTTTAATTTTTGCCAATCCTCTCTTGAGAACTGGTATTATTTCTTTTGCTAATAAAACATTGCGCTCTAATACTAAATTGATAAAAACCCTCCAAGATGCAGTTTTTGATAAGAATAT
>JAAYUP010000393.1 GCA_012517635.1 Candidatus Atribacter alterifermentans | reverse complement strand
CGCGGGAAAGCACCGCTCAGGATGACAGATGAAAGGCACACCCCCCTAACCCCCCTCAATGGGGGAATTCATTTGATGATATTTTCAGGATAGACCCTCATGCTGCTTTCGCAGCACAAGATGAGGATGAAAACTCAAGTGGTCTATCCTCTCAGTTTTTGTCTTTTACAATTTTTTTCATCTTACGCCGTAGGCTGCTATCCTGTTGTAGTTTACAGGATAGAAACCAGGATGGGTTTGACATTTCACACTTTATTCCTTCATGGTTTTTAAAAAATAAAAGTTTATGACAGTTATTTGATAAAATTAAATAAAAGATTTATAATATTGTCCGAATGTTTCAGAATACCTTACGAAGGAGGGTAACACGTGGCCCAAACTGAAGTACCAGAAAAAGCAAATGTGTTAGAAATATCTCCAGAGCAGTTAAGGGAATTGGATTATATCTTAACTGATTATCAGGGGAAACCTGGAATGCTTATCCAGGCTCTTCATGCTGCTCAAAATCTTATTGGATATCTTCCTCCACCAGTTTTAAGACTTGTAGCAAAAAAACTTGATATTCCCCTGAGTGAAGTCTATGGAGTTGTAACGTTTTATCATTTTTTTTCTATGAAACCTCGGGGAAAGCACGTTATCCAAGTTTGCCTTGGGACAGCGTGTTATGTTCGAGGAGGTCAGGAAATTCTTACTCAACTTCAAAAGGAACTTTCTATAGATATTGGAGAAATCACTCAAGACGGACTTTATTCCTTGGAAGTGATGAGATGTGCAGGAGCTTGTGGTTTGGCTCCGGTCGTTCGTATCGATAATGATGTTCATAAGCGTGTCAATCCCTCTCAGTTAACCAGCATCCTTAAAAACTACCAATAATGAAAGAGTTAGCCTTGCATATCCTTGATATTATGGAAAATTCCATACGAGCCAATGCGAACAAAATAAGCGTTTCTCTCGTTGAGGATAGTCGATTAAATCAGTTTGTTCTTACCATTCAAGACAATGGAAAGGGAATGGAAAAAGAGGTACTCGAACGAGTAAGAGATCCTTTCTTTACCAGCCAAAACAAAAAAGTTGGTATGGGAATTCCTCTTTTAGAACAACTTACTTCAATGTGTGGTGGGAAACTTGAAATTATTTCCCAGCCTGGTGAAGGAACAACGATTCAAGCTACATTTCAAAAGAATCATATCGATCTTCCACCTCTTGGTAATCTCCCCGAAACGCTTATGGTCCTCTTCGCCTCTCATCCAGAAGTTGAAATCGAGTATGAGCACATCAAGGACAATTGCCGCTGGTCATTTAATACCAAAAGAATGTCTCAAGAGTTGGGTCTCCAAGGACCCCAAGATATTTTTCCAGTTCTTCAAGGAATCAAAGAGTGGATCCAATATCACGAAAACCAAATTCAGGAAGGAGTGTAGGGGGATGAAAATTACTAGTATTGAAGATTTAAAGAGAATTAAGGAAGAAGCTCAAAAAAATACTTTACTACGGGAAGGGACTGCTGATATAAAGATCATAGTTTGCATGGGAACTTGTGGTATTGCTGCTGGTGCTCGTCAAGTGATGTCTTCCCTTCTTGATGAAATCTCCAAAAGAAATTTAAAAAATGTTATTGTGACCCAAGCTGGCTGTATTGGTCTTTGTGATCGGGAGCCTTTGATTAGTGTAGAAAAGGGTGGAGAAAAGGTATTTTATGGTGATTTATCGCCAGACAAAGCACGACAAATTGTTGCTTCTAATGTCGTAAATGGTCAAATCATTGGAGAATGGGTCGTCCATACTGAACGATAGAACTCAATAGGAGGATAAACATTATGGCTG
>JAAYUP010000392.1 GCA_012517635.1 Candidatus Atribacter alterifermentans | reverse complement strand
TGAACCGGAACGTTGTGTTCAGTGGGTTATAAAACAAAGAGCCGATACCATTTTAGGAAATCATGACGCTGCCTGCGTTGGAATCCTTCCCATAACCTGGTTTAACTCCTTAGCTGCTAACGCACTTTTTTGGACTAAAAATCAACTCTCCGTTTATAGCCAAAGTTTTTTTCAAAAAATTCCCCAAGTAGTCTCCAACTATGTGAATGCACATTGGGTTCATGGTAGTTTAAGAAAACCATTAGAAGAATACATTGATATGGTTGAAAGTGCTCGGGAAATTTTTACCAATCATGACTTTCAAACCTGTTTTTTTGGTCACACTCATGTCGCTGAAGCTTTTCTCTACCACGAGGGGAAGGTTCTTCATCCACAATTTCCTGAAGGGGGAGAGATTCAACTTCAATCGCAAAAGCGTTACTTAATTAATCCAGGAAGCGTTGGACAACCTCGTGACGGAAATCCTCAAGCCTCTTTTGCTCTCTATGATACCGAAAAAGGTGTAGTCAAAATCAATCGAATTCGGTATAATATCCAGCGTGCAGCCGATAAAATTATTGCTGCAGGACTTCCGGAATATCTCTCCTTACGGTTATTTTCTGGACGATAAATAAAAATGCGCCCGTAGCTCAATTGGACAGAGCGTCGGCCTCCGGAGCCAAAGGTTGGAGGTTCAAATCCTCTCGGGCGCACCACTATTTCCTTCTGATTTTTTATTACTTTTCTTTCCTGAAAATCCATTTGTGGGCTAAGTCAAGCCTTTACATTTTTTTAATGGAACAACATGCCATGGCATGACGAATTAAGATTTTTATCCTCATCCGGTATCACAAAAGTAGCATCAATCTACTCGATTGTAACTCCCCTTCAACGAAAAAAAGCTACTTTAGACAGATGTGATTTAACATATACTTATTAGTTAAATTTCTATATAATAAACCCTATATACATATCCAAATATTAAACAATTTGAACTATGTTTATTCGTAAAGGAGGTGCATCCAATTCTTTTAATATTCGAATTAACACAGAGAACTATTTAATAATTTATTATTGAAAAATTTGGAGGGAAAAAGCCATGAAAAAACTTCTCAGTTTAATTATTGTTTTCGGGATATTATCTTTAAGTTCTGTTGCTATTGCACAAGAAGAACCCGTTTATCTTGGTACAGCTATTAGGAGCCTATCAAATCCCTATCATGCAGTATGGGCTGATGGAGCTACTGCATTAGCTAATTCCTTAGGTTGGGAAGATTACAACGTTATTCAAACTTGTGAAGGCTCAAGTGAAAAACAATTGAATGATATAAAAGCTTTAGTAGCTCGTTCCCAAGGGAATGTGGTTTTCTCGATCGATCCAAACCAATCAACTGATGCACCTGCTATTGCCAATGAATTAGAAAAAAGTGGTGTTTACTTTGTTACCTGGTGGAATAAACCTGATGATGTGTCAGTTACCGATTACAAATATTGGGTATGCCATATAACCTTTGATAACCGAGCCTCCGGATATAATACAGCCAAGGCAATATTTGATACTATTGGTGGCTCAGGAAAAGTTTTCGCTCTTCAAGGATTATTAGGAAATAGCGCTGCAATTGAACGTTGGGAAGGTTTCGAAAAGGCTCTATCCGAATATCCGGAAATAGAACTAGTCGGTTGGCAAGCTGCTGATTGGGAAAAAGTTAAAGCTTATAATCATATTTCCAATGCTTTGATAGCAAATCCCGATATAAAAGCAATATGGTGTGCCAATGACTCAATGGCAATTG
>JAAYUP010000391.1 GCA_012517635.1 Candidatus Atribacter alterifermentans | reverse complement strand
CTGGATAATAAAAATGATGTCAGGGAGAGAAATTGATGAAAGAATTATCTTCCGTCCAACCGAAAATAAAGGAGAACTTGTATTAGAAGTAAAAAATCTAACCGGTAAAGGGTTTTTAAATATCAATTTTGAACTACACCGAGGAGAAATACTGGGATTTTACGGTTTAGTTGGAGCAGGGCGTTCTGAAATTATGCAGACAATTTTGGGGTATAGATATGTGGTAGAAGGGGAGGTACAAGTTGGTGGAAAACCATTAAAGCTTGGAAGCCCTCATTTTGCCATCCAAGGTGGTGTATTTTACCTTCCTGAAGAACGAAAGCAACAGGGGATATTTCCATATTTAAGTGTTCGCCATAATGTTGGGGTAGCCCTCGGGGAAAAAGTGCTAAACGGTGTTGTGGTATCAACAAAGAAAGAAAAATCAATGACTGAAGAGTTGGTAAAAGTATATTCGGTCAAAACACCTTCAATAGAAACCCCGATAAGATTTCTAAGCGGAGGAAATCAACAAAAAGTAATTGTTGGACGTGCAATGTTTTGTTCACCAACCCCAAAAGTAATCATTTTTGATGAACCAACCAAGGGAATTGATGTCATGACGAAAACAGAAATATATAAAATTATGAAAGATCTTGCTGAAAAAGAAAAGATTGGAATAATTTTAGTATCTTCAGAACTTGAAGAATTAATGAGATGTTGTAATCGACTTATTACTGTTTATCGAGGAAAAATAACTGGTGAATTCGACCCAAGTAAAGTTAAAACTTCAGAAATTATTTCATCAGCAATCAATGTTATTGATAGAGATAAAGAGCAAGTTACTGCTAAATAAGAAGGTTTTGGAGTGTTTAAGATGGCACAGAGAGAGAATGTTTCGAAGTTTAGTAAAACGATGGAAATAGTTAGAAAAACACGTTCAATTGGTGTTATTTTTGCGCTTATTGTTCTTGTTGTTCTTGCTTCACTTTTATCGCCTTATTTTTTAAGTGGTTATAATTTACAGGCTTTAACAAGGTCTTTAGCATTTGTCGGAATGATAGCCTTGGGTCAAGCATGTTTATTGCTTATAGGAGAATTGGATTTGTCGGTTGGTGCTATAGCAGGTTTTTGCGGGGTTATTGGTGGAGTTCTCATCATTAACTTAGGAATTCATCATTGGCTTGCCTTTGGTTTGTGTCTCTTGTTGGGAGCAGGGTGCGGATTTATTAATGGGGCTTTAGTGGCAAAGTTGAACTTGAATTCTTTGGTTGTAACAGTTGGAATGACTGGTGTTTATACCGGCCTCAATCTAGTTATTTCTAAAGGAAGAGCGATAACCGGAATTCCAAAAGCTATTTATTTTTTAGGTCAAGGTGATTTTTTAGGAATACCAGCGCCTTTTATCATTATGATAGGTGTTGCCGGGGTAGTGTTATTTATTACCCAATATACTATTTTTGGTCGTTATATGTATTCGGTGGGGAACAACCGTGAAGCCTCAAAAATACTTGGGATCAGGGTTGATCGAATTCAGATCATAACATTCATGATGGCCGGGTTGTTGGCTGCCTTAGCTGGCATGATTATGGTAGCACGTCTTGGTTCCTCCCAACCAGCAATTGGACAAGAATGGGTATTACCATCAATTGCTTCTTCGGTTATTGGAGGGGTTTCCCCAGCGGGAGGTATTGGAAATCCTGTTGGCGCAGTATTAGGGGCTGTGATAACCGGAGTTATTGAAAATATAATTGTAATTTTTGGTATTTCTCCCTATTGGCAGACCGCAGTGAGCGGGGTGGTGGTCGTTGCGGCGGTATCTTTGGATTCAATTCAAAGAATTCTCTATGAAAGAAAGGTAAAATTATAAACCTTCTTTGATTGGGTGAATTGAATTAAGAATAAGGGCGAATGACAATCAGGTCTTTCTGGATTTGGTCGTTAATAAGGTTTCTCCACTGGTTGAGAAGTGAAGGGACATAAGGAGAGACAGCACGAGCCTCATCGCTTAGGGTTTTTTGAGGTTGGAAGTTTTGCCAATACCAGCGATTGGCGGAGGAACAGTTTTCAGCCATTTCAAAAAGGGTTTTTT
>JAAYUP010000031.1 GCA_012517635.1 Candidatus Atribacter alterifermentans | reverse complement strand
CTTCTTGCCAAATTACGTAAAGCTTTTGCAATCTGGAGAACTCTTCTATTTTTACCAACTGTTATCCCGATTGTATCAGTAGCAATTGCTTGGAAATTATTGTTTCATTATGATGGTTTGGTTAACAATTTTTTAAGTATTTTTAATATAGGTCCAATACCATGGCTAACGAGCACAACCTACGCTCGATCCGCTTTAATTATCACAAGCTGGTGGCATGCAACCAGCTATTATATGATTCTTTTCCTTTCGGGAATTCTAGCTATACCATCAGTATATATGGAAGCTGCCGAAATAGATGGTGCAAAAGGCTGGCAATGTCTTAAATACATAACTTTGCCGTTAATACGTCCGACCATGGTGTTGGTTTTTGTTATTTCGATTATTAATGGGTTTAAGACTTTTGCCTTGCAAAAAATCATGACTAACGGAGGACCAGCTACAGCAACAGAAATAACCACTCTGCACATTTATAAAACAGCTTTTAATTTTGGTCTTTATGGCGAAGCAGCAGCACTGTCCTTTTTATACTTTCTCATAATCCTTGGTTTCAGCTTGATTCAGCTAAGAGTATTTAAAGGAGGAGAATAATGGCAGATAAGAGGTTAAATCGAGTCATCATTTATTCTCTGTTAGCATTTGCAGTACTCCTCACACTCATACCGATTATATGGATGATTAGTGCATCCTTAAGATCGAGTATGCAGGTCTATGTCCCTCCCTTTGAACGGCTGGCAGAGGGTTTAGACTGGAAAAACTACCAAACTGCTCTGACAGCTCGTCCTTTCATGAGATATCTATTAAACTCTGTTTTCGCCTCATCTATAAGTTCGTTAATCACTGTTGTTCTAGGGATGGCAGCTGGTTATGGATTTGCCCATTTTAACTTTCCGGGACATAGGGTTCTATTCGTCGTTGTGCTTTCAACCCTTATGATTCCATTTGAAACCATTGCCGTTCCCTTATATATTCAGATATATGAATGGGGATGGATTAATACTTATACTGGATTGATTATACCTACAGCCTTTACACCATTGGGGGTTTTTATAATGAGACAGTTCATGCTAGGAATTCCTAAGGAATTAATTGAAAGTTCGCGTATGGATGGAGCAGGTGAACTTATGATTCTTTGGAACATTATTCGTCCTTTGAGCTTACCAGCTATCAGTGCTGTAGCGATCTTCACTTTTGTATCAACTTGGAATAGCTATCTATGGCCGCTTTTGGTAGTCAATGAAGATCACTTAAGAACACTACCTTTGGGAGTAGCAATTTTTGAAAGTCAACTAACAACCACTTATAATCAAATTATGGCTGCGGCAGTCTTCGGCGCTTTGCCCATGATTGTTATGTTTATAGTATTTCAGAAAAACTTCATTAAGGGTGTTGTTCTAACAGGGCTCAAGGAGTAAAAATTACATGGCGGTTATTGGCATAGACATTGGTGGTACTAAGATTAGAATGGCCATTTCTGATACTCCAACAAACTTCCTATGTCAATCGGAAGCCAGGATTTCCGATCTGGGGATACCAATTTCTGTTGATGTATTAAGTAATTTTATTCGAGAGAAAATTAAGAAAGAAAATATACCTTTTTCTAAAATACAAGCGATAGGAGTGTCAGTAGCAGCGGTGGTTAACAGACAGCAAGGTTTTGTCAAAATAGGTGAGAATGTGGGATGGGAAAACGTTCCTCTCGCAAAGCAACTTGAAGAAGAATTTGGGATACCCATTATTGTCGATACTGATGTTTTTTGTGGGGCAGCAGCTGAAAGTACTTTAGGAAATGGTATTGACCTCGACAATTTTCTTTATATTGCCATTGGTACAGGTATTGGACATGCTTTTGTATTGAACCGCGAAATCTTTCGTGGCTTGCACGATGCGGCTAGCGCCTTTGGTCATCTTAAGGTTTGCATAGGTGGCGCAAAATGTTATTGTGGGCAAAGAGGGTGTGTTTGTCAGTACTCCTCTGGGGAAGGTATTTCACGCTTAAGCAATGAGTTTTTTAAAAAAAAGGTAAGCATGAAAGAAATTGTTCATGCTTACCTTTGTGGTGAAGAATGGGCAAAACAGGTCATTAAGGAAGCAAGTGACAAACTAGCTTTGGCTATAAGTCAGGCCTATACGCTGTTTGACATTGAATGCGTCATTTTAGGGGGTGGTGCATTGTCGGATATTTATCCAAATCTTGATTATTTGGCTGAATTACTTGAGCAGATGGTCTATCCAAAAGTAAGACCTATTATATTAAGAAAAGGAAAATATGGAGGAAATTCACAATTAGTTGGAGCGACTCTTTTTGCGCTCGATGCCATATCCTAAATAACATTGAAGAAGTATGATTGGAGGAATAAAAATGGATAAATCTAATTGGCCTGTTGTTAGAGAAACAATTCGAAGCGCTTATGCCAATCACTGGGCAATTGGACAATTTAACATAAGTTGTTTTGAAGTTCTTAAGGCGATTGTGAATGCAGCCAATGAGGTCATGCAGCCAGTAATCGTTGGTGTATCACCTAGAACTATACAGCATATAGGAACCAACTATCTTGCTGGATGGATACCTGCGGCTAAGAAAGCTGCAAAAGCTCCTATTTATTTTCATTTGGATCATGGTTCCGAATTTTCCTTAATTGAGAAGTGTATAGAGATTGGTTTTGATTCTATCATGATTGATGCATCTAAATATGAAATTAATCAAAACATTGATATAGTTCGCAAGGTAGTGGAATTAGCTCACTTACATAATATTGGGGTTGAGGGTCAGGTAGGTGAGACATGGAATAATTCAGATGACCAGGAACTGACAGAACCAAAAGATGCAAAACATTTTGTTGAAAATACTGGTATAGATTATCTTGCGATTTCAGTGGGGGAAACACCAGGTAGATTACAGAATAAATCACAGATTGATATTGATCGAATTAAAAATATAGCCAACACGGTTTCAGTTCCGCTGGTTTTACATGGTGGAACAAGTATTCCTGAAGAAATGATAGAAAAAGCGATACAAGCAGGTGTATCAAAAATTAACATTGATACGGCAATTCGGCAAGCGGCTACCAAAGTGATTGTGGATTTTTACAGTCAACAAGAATATTCCAATGACTTGAGAGTTTGTTCCAAAAAAGTCGAAAGCACAGTAAAAACTGTGGTGATCGAAAAAATAAAACTATTTAATTCTATAAGAAAGTCTGAGTAGAAATCTTATGCTAATACTTTTAGTGGGACCCCCAGGAGCAGGAAAATCAACCATTGCGAGAGCTATTGCTGGTGTTTTAGATGCTACAATTCTTGATAGAGATGAGGTTCGTGATGCCGTCTTTCCACCACAAGACGTTGATTACTCCGAGGAACAAAACGAGATAGCAAGCCAATTTACTTATAAAATTGCTGAGTATATTTTGAGGCGAAACAAAAATCGAATTTTAATACTTGATGGAAGACCACACTCAAAAAAGTCTCAGATCAGGTTTGTAGAAAAACTTTCAATGAAGGTTGGTCATCGTTTAAAAATTATTTATTGTTGGGCACCAGATAATGTGATATGTGAGCGATTAGAACAAGATATTAAAAAAAATAATAAGATGAAATACATCCGAAACCCAGAAAAATATTTCCGCATTAAAAATACTTTTGAGGAAATTGAAAATGACCACTTTAAAATTGATACATCTCATCCCTTAAATGAAATAGTTGAAAAAATAATTAAATATATCAAAGAGTAATAAATAAATCATACAAGATGCCCCAATTTTCCCCCCAGAGACGAAAAAACAGGAACATAGGTAACGCTTTTTAATCATTTTGTCCTTCCAGGGATTGATAAAGTATACTAAAGTTCGCAATTTCGCACCTTGAAAAAAGCCATCGGAGACTCCAAAATGAAGGTTGTACGAAGCAAAAACTTCATTAAGGAGGAATATCCGATGGCTCAAAATAATCATACACCATTTCTCAAAAAAATGCTCATTGAATTCATGACTGAACCTGATCCTCTCTATGCAATGCTTGAGTGGCTGACCAATGAACTCATGAAACTGGAAGCCGAAAACAAAGTCGGAGCTCACAAGGGAGAACACTGTCCCACTCGAACCACCCATTTCTCTGGAACCCGAGTCAGACGATTTGATACGAGGCTAGGAACCATCTCCCTTCTGGTTCCAAAGCTGAGAAAAGGAGGCTATATTCCCTTCTTTATGACAGAAAGGAAACGCTCGGAGCAAGCCCTCCTTGAGGTGGTTCACAAAGCCTTTGTTAATGGCGTTTCCACCTTAAAAGATGGAACGTCTTGCTCAAAGCTTAGGGATTGAATCGCTCTCTGCTGGTCACGTCTCAGCAATCACCAAAGACCTCAATGAACAAGTGAATGGTTCCGTATTCGTCCTTTGGAAAAAGAGTACCCAGTCATCTGGGTTGATGCCCTCTACGAGAAAGTTCGCTGTGAGAAACACGTCATCAGCATGGCGGTAGCTATCGTTCAGGGTCTGACCAGTGAAGGAAATCGAGAAATCCTGGCGGTGGAACCCATGTATGCTGAATAGATGCGACCTATACTCATCTCTTTGAACAGCTCAAAAACCGAGGAGTGGAAACCGTCTGGCTCTGTGCATCTATTGCTCATGCAGGGCTTGAAAAATGCCATTTTAGAAATGGTTCTGAGGATCAAGTTGGCAACGCTTTCAAAGTACACTTTATGCGAAATATATTAGTCCATATCCCTCATAAAGAAAAAGAATCTTTTGCCGCGAAACTGAAACAAATCTGGTACCAACCCTGACCACGAGTGTGCCAAGCAATATGCCCTGTTGGTTATCCAGGAATACCGAGATCGCTTTCCTCAAGCCATTGCTCTTTGAGAAGAAGGACGGGAAGATTCCTTCCAATTCCTGGCTTTTCCCCATCTTGACCAACGAAAGATTGCTTCAACCAACTCGCTCGAGCGGGTTCATAAAGCAATTCGTCGTCGAACTCGAGTGGTAGGGATCTTTCCTACCACCGATTCCTATCTCCGGTTGGTCACCAGTTATCTCATTGAGTATACGAAAAGACTGGATAAGGAGTAAAAAGGATATCAGTTCTGAGGCGATTACCGAGCAACAAGCAGAGCTTCTAAAGATAGCCTAAGAAAAAAGAAAAGAAAACAAAAAGAAAAAAAGAGGCTGTGGATATACGAACAACCCTGTGGGTTGACCACGGATCCACAGCCCGACG
>JAAYUP010000390.1 GCA_012517635.1 Candidatus Atribacter alterifermentans | reverse complement strand
ATGGATACTTTCGTATATCCTGCTCCTCTAAGAGCACCATTAAGTGCATTGGACATATTTTGCGGTACCTGCACAAATCCCATTATAATCAAATATTTCATTCCAAGGTCAATAACCTGTTTTTCAAATTGAATAACCGGAAGGGAGTCGGAAATCAATTTGGTAGTAACCGGCCGGACTGTATTGGGATGTGGACGTTGTCTGTGGCATCCCGTACTATACAGGGAGAGAATTAATAATAAAACCGATACAACTTTCTTCATAAAGGGGTGTGTTTAAAGTTCACCAATAAGCCCTTTTCCCTTTTTTACAATCCTGTTTTGGTCCTTCAGATATTGAAATATCTTGTCAAGCAATCCATTGACGAAGGTACCGCTTTGTTGCGTGCTGTATAGTTTGGCAATATCAATATATTCATTCATTGTAACACGGGTAGGAATAAATGGAAACTCAATGGCTTCCGAAATAGCAAGGATCAGGATCAGCTTATCGATGAATGCGATCCTTTCCAGATCCCAGTTTTTACAAAACTGATCAACCAATGAGAGGTACTCGTCGCGGTTAAGGATCGTTTTGTGTAATAAAAGGGAACCAAAAGATTTGTCTTCCTCGTTGCGGTACATTTTCATCAATGGGGTAGTACTTCCCTTTTCTTCGGTGAATGAATGAATACTTTTTACAATCATAGAAAAGACATAGTCCACTTCATCATTCCAGAAGATGCTTTGTTCTTCGAGATGCTGGGCGAGCATTTCTGAATTTTGGAAGAAATCAGTAAAGAGCGATATGGCAAATGTTTTATCCGTCTCATACCCGCCGGTAGGGGAGGCCATATAATTTTTAAATAGTTCTGTTTGAGTGAGATCGATATAAGTGTGGCGTATGAGTTCAGGATAGTTGCTCCATCCTATCTTATGGTCGGATACATATTTCTGCAGAAAGGGATTATCGTCGATCTGGACAATGATCGCATTATCAATAAAACGGGTATTCGGATGCAAATCATCCCATGCCGGAATAAGTTTCTCTTTTGCCTGTTCGATCTTGTGACGGGCATAATTTCTTACTTCAACCAGCAGAAGAATCAGATAGTAATACAAATCGTAGGATCGTTGGATACTGAGTTGTAATTCTTTCTCGGAAGCCTCTAAACTACGGTCCTCAGCATAGAGATGCGCATAAAGTTCCTGGAGAACTTTTATCCTTAAAAGACGCCGATTAATCATCCCAAAAGAACCGTTAACTAAACTGGAATTATTGTGAATTTGGAGGTGCAAAAATAATCCTTTTTTTATTCCTCTGCTGACAAAATGATTAAAAACCCTAAATCTACGGCTATCATTTGAAATATTTTTTTATTTTTGAATTGAATAACTTGTTTTTGTCAAGAAACCTACTAACTAACACCCTGACGATGGAAGAAGAAAACGAAAAAATGGGAAGCGTTGAGAGAAATGATCGCGAAGAAATTTTTTCAAAAGCTATTAGGGCTGGAAAAAGAACCTATTTCTTTGATGTCAAAGCAACAAGAAAGAGCGATTATTACCTCACGGTAACTGAAAGTAAAAAACGCCTTAATAAGGATGGCCGTCAGTTCTACGAAAAGCACAAAATCTTTCTTTACCGAGAGGATTTTGATAAATTTCTGGAGGGCCTTAATGTGGCCATCGACTTTATCCGGAATTCAAATCCTCCACCACCACTTGCTGATTCCTCCGAGACGGAAGAGCATGAGACCTCGGATGCTTACACCAATGT